>JADFJZ010000394.1 GCA_022565195.1 Planctomycetota bacterium
CGCTCCTTGAGGTAAATGTCACGCATCACTTGCGTGAACCCTCCGCCGGGTCCGTGGCACGCCTCACAGCCCACGCCCTCACGAGTGGCTGCGAATCTTTTGGCCTTCTCGTCGTTGGGAAGTGGAATCCGGTACCCGCCCGGCTGACCAAAACCCACAGTGTGACAGGTCAGGCAGGCTGCCTCGGAAGTATAGTCCCTCTTGGGATCCAAAGCGACCTTACGCTTGTGCTCCGCACGCGCGCCGGGCTTGAGTATTTGAAACGACTGACCTTTGACCGATTTTTGCCAGGACTTGTGCCACTGGCCGTGGCACATGCGGCATTTCTTGCTGCCGACATACTCGTGGACAACTTCCTGGGCTTGCCGGCCCTCGCCCGGAACTAGCGGCGGCGGCGGCGCCGGAGCAGGCTTGGAATCCTGACCGACCACGACGATGCCCGAGATGGCCAGCAGAACCAGAACCCCGAAACTCATGTTGATGCTGTAGGACACATCCGATCCTGATCAACGCCCGGCAGAATGCAAACGCCGAACCCGACACTGTAATTGGACTGGGAAACTCCCGCAGGTTACATCCCCGGCCATAAGTATCTGAGTACCAACTGATTATAACGGTATGCGGCAGCCTGAGGAAGGGGTTTTCTTGCTCCGACGCCTTTCGATTCGCGTGCCGCCTCGATGCACTGCTACAGCGACTGCAAGTAAGCTGCCAGATCCGCGATCTCTTGGTCGTCGAATGGGAATGTTCCGCCTGCATGGGTTTCCGCGCCCCGCAGGAACGTGTCGAGCAGCTCAACGGCCGCTCCCACCACAGCCGGAGCGCTCAACGCGCATCCGCCGCCGGCATCCGGACAATGGCAAGCAGAGCAGTTGTTGTCTGCGAAGAGCATCTCGCCGTCGTCGGCCGAACCACCCGAAGCAACGTCGTCTCCGCCCTTCACAGCCCCCTGCTCGACCCAGGCGCGGATCAATTGGACCTCACCGTCTGTAAGCGGCGGCCCGCCCAGAGGCATCATCCCGCCCACCGGGGGAGACTCGGAGCTGATCTTCAGAAACATCAGGCTCGAACCCGGATCGCCGGGTACGACCAGAGTGAAGTCCGCATCCTGACTGCTGATCCGATCAACCAGATCATCAAACGCCGTGTCCTCGCGGAAATCCCAGGGAATACCCGCCATCTGGGCAAATCCGCCTGGCGCGTGGCAATTGATGCATCTTTCGTTCAGGATCGGTTGTATGTCCGCGACGAAAGTCACTGCCTCGCCGTCTTGATCCGGCTGATCGTCGGTCCCATCGTCATCCCCTGGACCATCGTCCTCGCCGGCCGGCGGCGACTCGCCAGGCAAGAGCGAATCCGCCACTTGATTCGTGAAGTCAGTGAGCAGGAGATCGATCAAAGTGCGCAGGCTGGCTTCCGTACCCTGGGCCGCCGCCTCGCCGAGGGAATCACAGCTCGCAAAGCCCATCAAGAGCAGAAACATCACCGGAAGTGTGAATGAACGAACTTTCTGCATCGTCCTCCCCTTATGGCCAGCGCCCTGAATCTGCATTTCTCAACAGCATTCCCTCGCCGAAGTGGGGATCGTGGCACTTGGTGCAGTTCTCCGCATCCGCACCGGAATGCGCCGTCTCACTCAAATCCTCCGGCACGTCGTGGCATTCAATGCAGGTATCGAACACAGGGAGAAGAAGCAGGGCCGGCTGCTCGCTACGGTGTGGCACGTGGCAGGCCATGCACTCGCCCTTGGCCACCGGGCCGTGACCTACCGCAGCGCTGAAGAAACGCGGATGGCACGTGTTGCAGGATGCCATCATCAAATCCGCGTTCACTTGCATCCTGTCGCCGGCATCGTGGCAACTGCTGCACTGCCTCTCTACCACAGGACGGTGCCGTGAAGCGAACGTGATGCCGCGGCCCGTAAATGTCACAGGTGCGGCGAAATCTGGGGACGACGATCCCGGTACTGGCTCACCTGCTCCCGCATCCGTAGAAGGACCGTTCTCGGCGGGAATCTCGAAGAAGAAACGCATGACACGATCACGAGCAGTCTGCGAACAACCGACAACCGCACACAAGAGAACAACCGCCAAACATGCTCGTCGCCGCAGATTCATGCCACCGTCTCAGCACAATAATGAAACTGATACGCTGCTACTCACGTACCCTATCGACTGCGGTGCGATTATCAAGAACAACCTGGACCATCGTTGACGACAATTACAAACGGGTTCGCGCGACCAGCCCATGGCGAGATAAGATTCTGTTGAGGTTCGCGAGATCGAGTGTAGGCTACCGAGCAGTTTGTATATAGTGTGCATCGCACCCGTCAGGAATGTCGGAGCTTTGTCGGCGCGGAGTTTCGATCAAGCGTTGATGATGCGTCAAGCTGTCACAAATAGTTCAATTCCATTCGCGGCTCGAGCGATTGCACTCATGTGCGCGACATTGATCGGCGGGCGCTTGACCCACGCGCAGCAGCCGACGAGCGCCGAGCATCGGGAGCGCTACTTCACACTGGATCAAATCGATGCTTACCTGGAATTCGAATCTCAGTTTGACCAAACACGCGTGCGAAACGACGGACGCGGGCGGTTCGGCGGCGACCGCCGGCAGACCAATCGCGACTGGCGAATCCAGGAACGACTCGGCTTCAGGCTGGCCGGCACGATTGTCGATCCGA
>JADFJZ010000014.1 GCA_022565195.1 Planctomycetota bacterium
GCCGGCGACCGCAAGTGATTTGCTCATAACATAATCCCCCGTTTCGAGTCCTTCACTGCCGACGAGACCCACTGCACGAGCATCTTTACTCGCACCGTCCCCAATTTGCAAGCAGCACGGCCGCATTGGTACTAGGTTCTGTGTGAAAACCCGGTGTTCGTAGCCCGCCGCGGCGGGACCTCTGTGTTCTGCCGGCGGCGGATCGGTCGGCAGAGACGCCGACCGCTACGGAGATGAACATCGCCGGGCGCTGGCGCACCGCGCAGTGCCCCTTTATATAGCCGGCCGCATGCGGCCGGAAGTGTTCAGCACTCGGCCTTCGCCGTGAGCGCATCAATCGCTGATCCACATTCCGGACACCGATCCTTCGATCCTCGCAGATCGTAGCCACAGTTCACGCACAGCCCGAGCTTCTTGCGCTCGCGACGGCGGTAAGATTGCACAAGAGGTGGCAACAGGATAATCGAGAACAGCGACGTAGGGATCCAGAATGGAATTGCTACACGCCAATACCCAAATCTTGAATTCTTATTGTAAGAATAGGAAGGGGTCCACGATGTGTGGAATCCTGTGAAGCCAGATGAATGCAACCCTATCCATGAAGGATCTGGCTCTTCGTAGATCAACATACTCTGCGAAACTCGAAGAAGACCGTTGGCCACTCTTACCGAGTGTGTCTGTCGTCTTGACGACACATATTCGACGTTGAAGTAGCTCGCCGCCCACAGCCCCACGCTGAGCAGCAGGCCGATGAGGGAAAGAATTGTCAGGGTCTTACGAATCATGGCTCTCAAATGGTGTTCCACATTCAGGACAACGGGGCTCGGTCAGGCCCCTGAGATTATATCCGCACTGTACACAAAGCCCTGGCAGACGAGATCGCATGATTCGTTTGAGCAATGTGCCGAACGTGATCGCAAAGGGCACCAGAGCAACAACACTCATCATGCCAAGAAAGGCTTTCCACATTCAGGACACCGATCCTTCGATCCCCGCGGGTTCTCGACTTCGTCGATATCGACTTCGCCGATCAGCGGATGCGATACAGGCCTCGGCGCGAGCAGTGCAGCACATCCATGAGATCGTTGGCGCGGCGGGGATTCGTGAGGCCCATTCGTTTCAGCGGCATTTCCGGGACGTTCAGGTCATCACGCAGCACGGCTTTACCAACATGGCCAAGTTGGAATCGGTCGGATAGATCATGCTCGGGCTCGAGCCGGAATGGCCATTCTTTGAGTTCTAGAGCAATACTTGAGCCTTCATGGTCTCCATACTGCATGGCCCCGGCCCACTGCCTGAGGCATTCACGGAAGAGCGAGCACGCTGACGCTGGTGCAGCAGCCATGTCGGCGGCACGCTCAGCAGAGAAGTTGCACTAAATGCGCACGATCTTGCGCGGAGACGACACGCCCACTCGTCGTCATTCAGACCGCGGGAGGCTGCGGCCTTCGCATCGGCTGGCGCTGCGCGTATGTCAGCGAGCGCCAGACCCACTCCAACGGACCGAACCGGTATCGGCGCAGCCACCATACGCTGAAAGGGATCTGAAGGCCATAGATTGTGAGGGTCAACAGCAGCCCATATACGGACGAGCAGCGCCCATACAGCCCAAGTCCATAACTATAGAAGATCGCAGTGCAGATTACGGATTGCAGCAAGTAATTAGTCAAGGCCATGCGACCGACCGCGGCGATCGGCGCCAACCGCCGTCGCCAGCTAGCGATCTGCACTAACAGCGTCAGCCCGCAGACGTACGCCAGGCACATCGCAGGCGCGCCGACCATGATCCCACCCGCGGCCAGCAAGGACATGAAGCTTGGCAAAGCGGGTTGGGCCTTCGTCATCGCGAACGTGTACGTAGCGTTGCCGAGCACACCCCACACTAAGCCCCAGGCAGCCACTTTCTTGATCAAAGGCAGGTGGCCGGTGATATCGCGATGAATTGACCTGCGCCCGACATACATCCCGATCAGAAACATCGCCAGTACGTTAGGGACCAGGATGAACAGCAAGAAGCCGTAGAAACTAAAGAGTTCGGCGCGCCGCAGGCGCATGATCTCGAGGAAAGAGCCTGATGTGTACACTTCCAGAGCCTCGTCACCTCGCTCTTTGAACTCCACCATGACCTGAGCGAACTGGGCGTCTATTTCCGACCTGACTTCGGGCACTGTGCGACCGAGCTCGACCAGCACCGTCAAGACAGTGTTGAACAGCAGCGGCAGCAACAAGAAGACCACGGCCCAGATGAGCAGCGTTTTCGGCGAGCGATTTCTGAACAGAAAAAGCACAAACCCTAACACGGCATAGAAAGTCAAGATGTCCCCATTCCAGATCAAATGGGCATGGGCCTGCCCCAGCAGCAGTAGCACGACCAGCCGACGGACGTACACGCCGCCGAAGCGACCGCCCCTTTCCCGGGCCCGTTCCATCTGGATGCAGAAGCCCAGGCCAAACAGAAACGAGAACATCGAGTAGAATTTACTCTCGGCGAAGAACCGGATGAACAGACGCACTGCAGAATCCAGCGTTCCGGGCCATAGTTGGATGTCGGCGAGGAAGTAGAACAGCGGCGAATTGAAAACCGCCATGTTGACCAGCAGAATGCCGAGGATCGCGAAGCCCCGGAGAACATCCAAAGCCGCGACACGCTCCTGACTCGTTGTCGGCTGTGGGAGGAGCGCGGGCGGGGGCGCGCCGGAGACTTCGCTTTCGCTGCCCTCTTGGACATGGCTGGCAGATTTGAGAAGGTCTTCGTGCTCGGCCAACGTCATCTGTGTCCTTTTCGAGCCGGCAGCGTGAATCGATTCTCGAAGCTGCCGATCTGCGTAATTCTAGAACATTCGGACCTCGTGTCCCACAGTGGTCAAGATAAGTGATTCCAATCGCCATGGCCAGGTTCTGCGCGCGCATCCGAGAGCGTTGAACGAACGTCCCATCGCAGCGCTCAGCGGCCGAGAGCCATTGTTCCTTATCGCCCGATGAGGTGTATCGCCCCAGGAGGCAATTCGATAACGAGCACTCCGGCACAGTCAAGCAGGGTACACTCGCCAGCATCCAGCGGCATATGCGCACTCGGACCGATTGTAAGACAACCGGTGGGATTATGATTTCGGCTTGACATTGCAGCGGTTTGGGGTTTCCCTATCGTAGGCCAACTGAATCAGTGACCCTGCGAGTTCTTGTGTCGAAACACCTTGACGATTCCAACGACCGCCGCCGCCGATACTGGCGCGCCAACATCCGACTCATCTCTATCTTGCTGACCATCTGGGCTGTGGTGTCCTATGGCTGCTCCATTCTATTTGTTGAACGATTGAATCACTTTCGAGTGGGTGCGCTGCCATTGGGGTTCTGGTTTGCGCAGCAGGGGTCCATCTATGTCTTCGTGGCACTCGTTTTCGTTTACGCCTGGGTCATGGATCGTCTCGACCGCAAGTACGGGGTGGCTGAATGATCTGCGATGTGCTCGCCGAGATAGCATCGACCGACGAGACTGCGACGGACCACACGCGCGTGTTCACGTTCATCTTCATCACCATAACTTTCCTGACCTATCTGTACATTGGTTGGCGTTCGCGCGTGCGCGAGAGCGGCGGCTTCTATGTTGCAGGGCGAGGCGTTCCGGCAATCGCCAACGGTGCCGCAACGGCAGCGGACTGGATGTCTGCAGCCAGCTTCATTTCCATGGCTGGACTGATTAGCTTCATGGGTTATGACGGCTCCATCTATCTCTTGGGCTGGACGGGCGGATACGTGCTGCTGGCGTTGCTGCTCGCCCCATACCTGCGCAAGTTCGGCAAGTACACCATCCCAGATTTCGTTGGCGAGCGATACTACAGTGGAACTGCCCGCGTAGTCGCCGCAATCGCAGCAATCTTTGTGTCGCTGACCTACGTCGCCGGTCAGATGCGTGGGGTCGGCATCGTATTCAGCCGTTTTCTGGGAGTGCCCATCTGGGAAGGCGTGGTCATTGGCATGGTCATCGTCGGATTCTTCGCAGTTCTGGGCGGGATGAAAGGAATCACCTGGACCCAAGTGGCGCAGTACGGTGTGCTCATCTTCGCATTCCTGATTCCCGCCGTAGCATTGTCACGCCTATTGACCGGCTACTCGATTCCGCAAGTTGGTTTTACGATGAGCGAAATCACCACGAAGCTCAACCAGCTCCAAATCGATCTGGGATTCACCGAGTACACCCAGCCCTTCGCGAATAAGTCTAAACTTGATGTGCTGTGTATTACTTTCGCACTGATGGCCGGCACTGCCGGATTGCCGCATGTACTCGTCCGTTTTTATACGACACCAACCGTAAGGGCAGCGCGATGGTCGGCAGGTTGGGCGTTATTGTTCATCGCAGTGCTGTACACGACAGCGCCGGCGCTGGCCAGCTTTGCTCGCTACAACCTCCTCACATCGATTCACGGCCACACTGTTGCAGAAGTCGATCGTTTGGAGTGGGTCCAAAGTTGGAAGAAGACCGGTCTGTTCTTGTACGCGGACAAGAATAATGACGGCAAGATTACGATCGCACCGGGAGATGCATTTCTAACGGGCGCAGACGGCAAGCCTGATACACGGCGACCTAATCCGGACTCAGCAAACGAAGTCTATACCGATCGAGACATCATCGTGTTAGCGACGCCTGAAGTCGCCAACCTGGCACCATGGGTCATCGCCTTGGTCGCAACCGGCGGGCTCGCGGCAGCATTGTCGACGGCAGCCGGTTTGCTCCTGGTGATCTCCAGCTCCATCGCCCATGATCTATACATTCATTTCATAGATCCGCACGCTTCAGAATCGCGCCGGGTCACCGTGGGTCGGTTGGGCATATTGCTCGGCATCGGGGCGGCCGGCTGGTTCGGCATACATCCACCCGGATTCGTTGCCCAGGTTGTGGCGTTTGCTTTCGGCCTGGCTGCGTCCAGTTTCTTCCCGATCATACTACTGGGCATTTTTGATGCCCGCACCAACCGCAGCGGTGCAATCGCCGGAATGGCGGTCGGTCTGCTCTTCACGACCGTCTACATCGCCGGCAACCACAGCGACAAGATCTTCGGCACGGTCGAGCCACTGATGGGTCCTTGGTGTTTGGGAATCAGCGCTGAGGGCATCGGTGCGGTAGGATGCATGCTGAATTTCGTTGTCACATTGGTCGTGTCACGACTAACGGCGCCTCCACCCGAATCGATACGACGGTTTGTAGAATCGGTGCGAGTACCCGTTGGCGCGTCTGAACCGGAGGCGCAATTCGATGAATCCGATGCTGGAGCGGATAGTCCTTAAGTTGAGAAGAGGCCGAATCACTTCCGGACCTGAGGTAGGCCAGCTCCGATACCGCCGCCGGCAAGCCGGGGATTGATCAACGGAGCGGAGTCCGGTAGTATTCGGGCGCGGCTGCCCGGAGGATTCCGCCAACGCGGCGATGGTAGCGGCCGCACCTCCGTGTCGGCCGACGGCCGGCAGGAACGCCGACCGGTGCATTCGTGGTCCGATCGAGCTTGTTCAGTCTGCAAGTTCACATTGAATCGGTTGGTACGTCCGCGGAAGGGAATGTGCCTATTACCGACAGGCACGGTCAAGCAGCACTGGCTGGCAGACACAGGAGGATCCCATGAATACCGAAAAACCAAGGAACGACCTGAGCCGCCGAGACTTTCTGGGCACGACGGCGGCGGGTGCGGCAACGATGTACTTGGGTTGTTCGACGATACAGGTGCGAGCCGAACAGAAGACCGCGGGGTTGGGCGTCGCCCAGGTCGATCGCAGCCGCTGGCCCGAGCTGGCCGACTTGGCGCTTGAGGTGTTGAAGCAGTCAAAGGTCGAGTACGGCGACATTCGGCTTATCGATACGCGCAATCAATCGGTTCGTGCTGCGGATCGTCGAATCTCCTCGGTCAGTGAATCATCCAGCGGCGGTTTCGGCATACGGACGTTGCATAAGGGCGCGTGGGGCTTTGCCGCCAGCGCGATTCTAACGCCGGATGAAGTGCGGCGCACGGCCGCCCTGGCGGTCGAAGTCGCCCGGGCCAGCAGCAAGCTGGTCAAGGAGCCGGTTGTGCTGGCCGAGGAGCCCCGGCACATAGAGACGGTTCGAACGGATCGCTCGATCGACCCATTCTCCGTACCGCTCGATCAAAAGACGGAATTGCTGCTGCAGGTCAGCGAGATCCTGCACAAAGAGAAGCTCGTCAAGCGCAGCAACGCTTCACTTTGGGTCCAGCGGGATCTCAAGTTCTTCGCATCGACCGAGGGCTCGCGAATCAACTTCGACTTGCTTGCCGTCGGCGGCGGATTCGGCGCGACGGCGGTGGGCGACGGCGAGTTTCAGTCGCGCAGCCTGGCGCTGCCGTACTTCCGCAGCGGATACGAGCACATCCTCAGTGGCAATTTCATCAAGGAAGCGCCGCGGGTGGCTGCCGAGGCGGTCGAGAAGCTCAAGGCCCGCGACGCGGCCGCCGGGACCTACGACATGGTTCTCGACCCGGCCCACCTGTCGCTGACCATTCACGAATCCTGCGGGCACCCGACCGAGCTGGACCGGGCGCTCGGTTATGAAGCCAACTACGCCGGCACGAGTTTCCTGACGCCGGAAAAGCTGAACAACTTCCAATACGGCTCGAAGCACGTGAATCTGGTGGCGGACAACACGCTGCCAGGCGGGATGGCCAGCACGGGCTACGACGACGACGGGGTCACCTGTCAGAAGTGGGACATCGTCCGCGAGGGCAAGTTCGTCGGCTATTCGACCAACCGCGAAGTCGCGGGCAAGATCGGCGAGAAGCGCTCGCGCGGGTCGAACCGCGCGGACGGCTGGGGCAGCATTCCCATCGTGCGGATCGCGAACATCGGACTCCAGCCGGGGAGTGCGAAGCTCGACGAGCTCATCGCGGGCGTCGACAACGGCATCTACATCGCAGGCCGAGGCAGCTTCAGCATTGATCAGAAGCGCTACAATTTCCAGTTCGGCGGCGACGCCTTCTGGGAAATAAAGAACGGCAAGAAGGGCGCCATGCTCAAGAACGTGATCTACACCGGCATTACGCCGGAGTTCTGGAGCAGTTGCGATGGCGTGGCCGACGCCGGCCATTGGAAGCCGTACGGCTTTATCACCTGCGGAAAAGGCCAACCGGGCCAGTCCGGCTGGATGACGCACGGCGCTGCCCACGCACGCTTCCGAGGTGTCAACGTGATCGAAGGACGAAGCGCGAGCAAGAAGACCTGACGAACCACGATGACTCGGTGTCCACCACGATCGAGCCGAGCCCTCCAGATCATAGAGCGAAAGGGTTTGACATGAAGAAAATCGAACTCACGCCGCAAAAGGAATTCGATTCGATGGCGGACTTGGTTTACGCCAATTCCAAGGCGGACCACACGCAGATCAATTTCTCTGATTCGGCCAACATGACCACGCGGTTCGCCAACAACCAAGTGATTCAAAACGTGGCCGTTCGCCGGCCGCGGCTCAGTATCCAGGTGGCCTTCGGCAAACGAGTCGGGCGGATGAGCACGGACAAGTTCGACCCGGCCAGCCTGAAGGCGACGGTGGCCAAAGCGGAGGAGATCGCCCGACTTTCGCCGGAAGATCCCGAATACATGGAACCGCTCCCGCCGCAGAAATACGCGAAGGTCGACACATACTCGAAAACCACCGCCGACCAAGAGCCCGACGACCTCGCCGACGAAGTTAAGGACATCGTGGATCGCTGCGAGAAGAACGGCTGCGTCGGCGCCGGCATCGTGACCGCCAACCGCAGTCACGTGGGTATCTCGACAGACAAAGGCCTGCGGGCATTCGAGCCACGAACCCGGTCATCGTTCAGCCTCACGGCCACTCTGCCGGACAGCACCGGCTGGACCATGAACAATCACCGTAAGATATCCAAGCTGAACATCAAGGATCGCACCACAACGGCGATCGAGAAGGCCAAAGCCTCAGCGGGTCCGACCGAGGTGCCCGCCGGACATTGGGAGGTGATCCTCGAGCCCGCCGCCGTAGCGGGGCTGCTCGGGCCGATGATCTGGATGCTCGGCGCCAAGAACTATTACAAAGGCAACAGTCCCTATGTCGGCAAGTTGAACGAGCGCATTCTCGATGAGCGGCTGCAGATCGCAACGGAGCCACAGAACGAGCTTCTCTTGGGCACGAGCTTCGACGGCCAGGGCATGCCTTATCGCAAACAGCTCTGGGTTCAGAACGGCGTGCTCAAGAAGCTCTACTACGATCGCTTCACCGCCCAGGAACACAACGAAACACCGACGCCGTTTCCCAGAGCAATCACGATGGGCTTCCAGAAGCCGACGGCCTCCAGCCGCGAGGACCTCATTCGCGAGACGAAGCGGGGCATCCTGGTGACCAACTTCTGGTATATCCGCTTTGTGAATGCTACCGACATGACGCTCACCGGCATGACTCGCGACGGCACGTTCCTGATCGAGGACGGCAAAATAACGGCAGGGGTCAAGAACTTTCGCTGGCACGACAGTCCCTTGCGCGTGTTTGCAGCGGTCGCCGGTGTCACCGCGCCACACGAGGCGGTAAGCAACGAACGCGGCAAGATGTTGCTTCCTTATATGAGGCTTCCCGACTTCAACTTCTCGAGCGTGACGCGGTTCTAGCCGCAGGCTCGATGATAGGTGGAGATGATCTGCCGCTAGACGGCCTCCAGCCTCGCAGCATAGGGTGGTTCACTTGCGGCGCTTGTGATCTCACTTTCCCTGGTCTGGCGAATAGTGAACTCAACAAGGGCATGCGCCTATTTCTTCCAGATGGCCATCTTCAACCGAAACCGACTGCCAGGGCTGCCCCCCTCAAGATGCATCACTTAGCACTCATCTGCGCCTACTTGCAACAGCGTTTGCGGAACAGCGGGTGAAGGGACTCGAACCCTCAACATTCAGCTTGGAAGGCTGCAAAACTAGTTGCGTAAGTTGTAGCGATACCAAGGGCTTAGCGAATGGCGAGGTGGAGCGCGCAGCGCAGGGCGCAGCGCGCACGATGCCACCATCGCTTGTCGAGGCGTGGCCACGGCTGCCAATCGAGGCTCGGCAGGCCATCGAGTTCATGGCGCGAGTTTACCTGGGGTAATAGGAGAGAAAGGTGCATTCTTGTAGACGTTTACGGAACGGACCCGATGATCACTTCGCTCTCATCGCTTCCGCCTGGCTGCCAAAACCCTAATGGGCCATTCTCCAATCCGTTCAACTCCTTGATGGGATTCAACCATGTCTGATGGGTGGACTCAACTTTCTGGGGAGCAGGATGCGACTGCGGGGTGGCGAGGAGTTGCTGGAAGGCGTCAAAACATTCTGTCGAATGATTTTCCGTTGAACTTGAACACGCCATCCCCACCCAACCACAGATCGCCCCGACTGTCCGTGTAGATGGCCGAGATGTGCTTGCTCGTAAGTCCGTCCTTTTCTGTGAAGTGCCTCAACGATTTACCGTCGTATCGCCAGGCACCGTAGCCCTGCGTTCCTTGCAATCCGAACCAGATATTGCCTGCAGCGTCTTCTCCGATTGAGAACACCCGATCAAGCGAGGGGGAACCATCGCTCGCGTCCCCGGGCAGCGGCCCACTGTCGCGGTTCTCGGTGCTGCCGAGTCCGTTCTTCTGAGTGAAGTTGATGGTGGCGTCTCCATGATGAAGGAGGACTCCGATTCCGTTGTTTCCGATCCAGAGCCTTCCCTTGCTGTCCTCGAAGATGCTCCGGACGTGTAGCGTGCCGGCTGAGCCGTCAAACCCCAGACTCTGGTCGTTCATGATGGTGAATGACTCTCCGTCGTACCCGATCACCGACCCATACGTTGCAAACCAGATTCTCCCGTCTTTCCCTCTGGCGATACCGGTGCACTTGTAGTGCCAGTCGATGTCGCGATCCTCCGGGAGCGGAAATGTCAGGAAGGTGAGCTGCTCTCCGTCATACCGATACACCCCAGGCTGCCCCTCGAGCTCGTTGTCAGCGCTCTGACCAGCAGGCCCATCGTCTTCTCCGAACCAGAGGTCTCCGGCCTCGAGCTGCCAATCGTCCTTCGAGTTGTAATTCCTGTTGGTGGGAGTCGTGATCCTCTCCCCGTCGTAGCTGCTGATTTCATTCCCCGTCTTGAACCAGATGACTCCTTGCCGATCCTCACTGATTGTCCTGACCTGGTTCCTGCTCAGGCCGTCTTCTTCAGTGAAGTAGGTGAGGGTCTCGCCATCGAAGCGTGCGACACCTTCCTTCCAACTCCCGAACCAGTAGTTGCCTTTGCTGTCCTCGAAGATGGAGCGCACACCATGTTCGTAACGGAGCAGCGCAGGCGCATCGATGGCCGCTGGGCCAGTTGAGCTGTTGTGCGTCGTCGCAGGCACCTGGTAG
>JADFJZ010000395.1 GCA_022565195.1 Planctomycetota bacterium
AGCTCGTCGGAGCTGTATCAAAACAACGCTCCTCAACCACCACGGCGGCGGCAGGACGAGTTGCTGCCGAAGGGATTGGCACACGCCGTCGTAGCCGCCCAGTTGCTCAAGCACTGGCAGGCTGAGCCGATCGACGTGCGCATCACGGCGGACTGGCAGAGTGACATGGCCGGCGTGTCGAGCGGCCAAGCCAAGGTGAAAACGCGGACGGAGCAGGAACTCAAGCTCAAACTGACCGGCGTGCCGCTTCCCTGGGGCGTGGCCGGCATCCGGCCGCAGGATCTCGAAGCTGCCCGCTGGCCGGGCGCGGAACTGTGCCACTATGTCCTGCAAATTGACAACGTGCCCGAGTCCGGCGTAAACCTTGTTTTGGGTGGCCGAAAGATCGCCCTGGAGCACGAACAACTGCGCAGCGGCGTCAACATCATGGGCTGGCCGCCCATTCAAGTGCGAAACAGAACGCTGCGCGACATGTTGGTGGCCATTACTCGAAAACACCGGCGGTGGTTCGAGTACCGCTTGGCGATGCGGAGAGGCCCTCCGCCGGAACCCGAGCTGCTGGAGGCCTTCGAGTCGTCGCTCCGCACATTTCAACTTTATGAGGATGGTTACGCCAAGCTCGTCATGCGGCTTCCTAAGGTCTTTGATGTCACGCTCTCGTTCCGCGTCCCGCCGGATGAAACCGGTGCGGACCAAGTGAAACAGGCCGAGGACTAATCGGGATGCATTTCAAAGGTTCGATGGTGGCTTTGGTCACGCCGTTTTCCGAGGGCCGGCTCGACATTCCGGCGTTGGAGCGGCTTATCGATTTCCAACTGAGCGAGGGCACGGACGGCCTGGTGTTGTGCGGCACGACCGGCGAATCGCCGACATTGACGGATGAAGAACAGGCCGAAATCGTGCAAACGGCGGTCCGAAAAGCCAAGAACAAGTGTCCGATCATCGTCGGTGCCGGCACCAATTCGACGGCCAAGACATTGAAACTGTCGCAGCGCGCACGGGACCTGGGCGCCGACGCATTGATGCTGGTAACGCCGTACTACAACAAGCCGACACAGGCGGGGCTGTACCAACATTTCGGCAAGGTGGCGCGCGCGGTCGCGCTGCCGATCATTCTGTACAATATCCCCGGCCGGACCGGCGTGGCCATCGCCGAAGAGACGATTTGCAGACTGTTCAATGATTTTGACAACATCGTCGCGGTCAAACACGCCACCGGCTCCGTCGAAGGGGCGGCCAGTCTGCACGCCGCCTGTGCGATCGACATTATCTCCGGCGACGATCCATTGACGCTGCCGTTGATGTCGGTCGGGGCGCTCGGCGTGATCAGCGTGGTGGCTAATTTGCTGCCCGCCAAAGTCAAGGCGCTGACTGATGCATGGCTGGCGGGGCGACACGAACAGGCCCGAGCGATCCATGATGAGTTGTTCCCGCTGGCGAAAGCGCTATTATCACTTGAAACGAACCCGATCCCGATCAAGACCGCCCTGGCCCTTAGCGGCATGATCCGGGAGGAATTCAGGTTGCCGATGTGCGAAATGGCGCCGGCCAACAAGGATAAATTGCGCCAACTGTTGTCTCGCAGTGGTTTGTTGAAGTGAGCGTGCCGCATGGCCCAGGAAGCAATTTCATTTCCGGTTTTGAGTGGGCGTGATCGGTTGCGCGCCATGCTCGGAGTGGTCGTCATCGGCGTGATCTTCGTCGCCGTGGTGAGCCGCCTGGTGCTCACGCCGGTGGATCCACTGGGATGCGTGAGCACGCTCAGTTGCAGGCTCGGGTGGTGGATTCTGCCCGTCTGCGCGGCGCTGGCCTTGGTGTTCGCGGCATTGGTCAGCATCATCAGCGGAGCGAAGCTGGAGGAAATGGGTGTCTTCGCCGTGGCGCTGGGCCTGTCGCTGGCGGTCCTGCGACACGAGAGTGCCGCATTTCTGTGGGCCACACAGGGGCAAGCCAACAACGAACTGCGCACCGGACTCGCCGGCCAGATGGCCGTCGAGGCGCTGGGATGGTTCGCAGTCATCGGTGCCGCCTATGCCGGAACCCGCTGGGCCGTCCGCGTGTTTGATCTCAAGCCCCTCATCGAACAGGATCCCGCAAACGAATACCGCGTCGGGGCATTGACGGTGTTATTCATGTGTATCGTGGCCATGCTGGCGCTGCAAGTGCTCTCCGCAGGGTCCGGACTCGCCCCCATCGAGACCGGGCAAGTGTGCTTTGCGGTCGCAGCTTCGTTTTACATCGCTTCTTTTGTCGCTTACAAAGTCACCGGCGCCCAGTCGCAGGTGTGGGCCTATCTCGCCGTCGGGTTGGTGGCCGTCGTCGGCTACACTTGGACCGCCCTCAATCCCACGCCGGAGTTTCCCGGCCGGGTAATCGCGCATTATGCGCACTTCTCGCCGACGGCCTTCGGCCGGGCCTTGCCCATCCAAACAGTCATGGTCGGCACCGCCGCCGCCGTCTTCGGGAACTGGCACCAGCGCCAACTCACGCGCTTCGAAATCATCGAAGACGCCAAGGCATGAACAACCCGGTCGGCGGGCGGCGCCGCTAACCCGCATTTCTCACGTCAATTCTGCCACAAAGACACCGAGATAAAGAAATCATATCGTTTTTTTGATATCAAAAGCAGACACTCTGCAATATGCAGCGTTCATGCGTCTTTGGCTGAT
>JADFJZ010000396.1 GCA_022565195.1 Planctomycetota bacterium
GCAGAAGCAGGCATTGCCGCTCATCGTTCCGCAACTCGCCGATGGCGCCGGCCAGCCGTTCATCAAGCGATTCCAGAATTCTCGCCGGGTCTTCCAGCACGCTGGCCCAGGCGGACTCGCGCTCCAGAACGCCGTCCAAATTCTCGATTGGCACCGCCGAGCCATGCTTCCGATCGCGACTGGTCTTCTTGTTGAACGAGTAGATCGTGTTGATCAGGATCCGGAAGACCCATGCCCGAAAGTCCGTGCCCTGCTCGAAACGATGAAATTCGCGCCAAGCGGTCATGACGGCTTCCTGCACGATGTCCTGGCCCTGCTCGCGATTCCAGGCACTCCGCAGAGCATAGCGCTCGATCCTAACCTTGATGGGTTCGAGCAGAACGAGAAACTCTTGTGCCCGGTCTGCGCGGCCCGCCAAAGCTGACTCCTGGTCCCGATTGTTCAGGACTGCCATGAGATGTAGTCTACCCAGAGCAGTCGTTCGACTCAAAATAATGGTCGGCTGGGAATGCACCACGGTCGAGCAAGTCTTCAGTGCTTCCCAGTCCGACCACGTCGGCAGGCAGGCTTCACAACAAAACTACCGACTTGTCTGGCAGTTATATTCCGCAGGACCGCTCAGTTCATGCAGAATTCCGGCGCTCCTTTGAAGATCCGGATGTCCCACAACTTGTTTAGCTACAATAGTTTAGGTTGAATTCGGACCCGGAGGAGGTCTTATGCCAAACCCGTCGGATCAGTGATGCGTGTGGCTGCGTGCCGGAACTGCTCCCGAAACTCGCTCGCCGGCATCTTGGCTTCGGCCGCCAGCCGCGCCAAAACACCTTCGTCGGCGAGATCCTGCGGCTCCAGCCGAATCATGTAGGCACGGGCGACCCGGTACGTGTCGGATGTCACGTCCACCAGTCGCACGCGCGTGCGATTCGTCTCGGGATCGATGAGGTTCCCGAGCGGGACCGGACGCAGATTGCCGTTGACCAGCGTGACCATGACGGCCGGGGGAACATCGCCGCTGCCGTTTTGCAGGAGGCGGATGCTGCCGTGCCCGAGACTGCGGCAGTAGCCCATGTCGCCCGGCGTCGGATCGGCCGAGCGCAGCTCATAGCCCAGGTCGTGGGGAATAATGGTCATCGACTCACCCCGCGCGGCAAAGCGATCCTGGAGTTCCTTCCTCAGCAAATCGACCAGTGGTATCTCCGACAGGCGCGGGTGCCCAGCCGCATCGACGGGGACTTTCTTGCCCAGCATCCGTTCAAGTTCTTCGCTGTCGCCCAAGCGATAGGCCAGCCCCTCCGCAATGACGGCCACGCCGTCCGGCCGACCCATGATGCGCCTCTTGAGCATGGCCCCTTCGAGCACATCGGCGATGCACTGGATCGACGTGCGCTCGCCGAATTCCTCAGGAATCAGCGTCAGCGTGGCGCCGGCGGACTGGCCGATGCCCATCGCCAGCCAACCGGCCGAGCGACCCATGGCCGACACCAGATACCACCGCCCGGTGGTCTTCGAGTCCTGCATCAGGTTTTTGACGATCTGGGTGCCCAAGAACCGAGCGCTGGCAAATCCGAACGTGGGGATGTCGTGTTCCAGCGGCAGGTCGTTGTCGATCGTCTTGGGAACGTGCACGATGCGAATCCGACCCTCAACGGCTTCGGAAATGAACCGCGCACTGAGCATGGTGTCGTCCCCGCCGATGGTGATCAAGTGCGTGATGCCCATGCCGTCCAGATTGCGGACGGTTTGATCGACTTTGGTTTTGTCCGCAGCGACGCGGGTCGAAGTCCGCAGCCGCTCGGCATCGAGCAGGTTCGTTCGGGCCGTTCGCAAGATCGATCCGCCGTCAAAATGAATACGGCTCACGGTCTCGATATTCAGCGACACGGTGCGTTTCTTGGCGTCGAAATTCCCGGCAGACAACCACCGCAGCCCGTCGTACACCCCGAGCACCTCGAATCCCTGGTTGACGGCTTCGATCGTCGCGGCGCCGATGACCGCGTTGATTCCCGGCGCCGGTCCGCCGCCGACAATAATCGCCACTCGATTCGTGCTCATGTCCGATAACGCCTTTCTGATCAGTTCAATTCCGTCGCAGTCTAAGCGCCCGCACCGTCTCAATCATCGGCCACCCGCATGTTGCGCTTGATCGATCGTCTCGGTGCGAGTCTTCACGAACCGCCGGCGCCGGATCGACCCGCATGTGGGCGAAGCTGTACAGTGTATATTATTGGCACCGCCGTCCCGAATGTCCGCACAAATGCACCGGCCAACTATGCGACAGCGCGCTCCGGCTCGCGTGGTACGCGCGAGACACGCACCCTGCGTCTATTCGGGTTGATGCACACCTTGGGTCTTCACGGAGGCGGAAACTTCTTCAATCGCCTCAGCCGCCGTCTGAACCGTCGTCAAGAGACCGCTTTGCCGGCAATCCGCGAACGCGTCGCCGGCATCCCAGCCGAGCAGGATCACCCGCTTGCCGTTCTTGAGGGCCAGCGCCACCTCCGACATCGTGCCTGCTCCGCCGGTGCAGGCAATAACCACATCGCTGGACAGGACGTTGATCAAGTTGCGGGCATCGCCCATGCCGGTGACGATTGCATAGTCCAGGTCCGGCGTTGCCCGCGAAGTGTCGGCATCGGGCAGGATGCCGATGACCGG
>JADFJZ010000397.1 GCA_022565195.1 Planctomycetota bacterium
GGTGTAGCCTTCCGGATGCCCGACGTGCAGCCCCGAACCCGACGTGTACGGAAACATATCCAGCACGTAGTACTTCGGCTTGCGCGCATCGAAGCCGTCATCGCCGGGGTTGCCGACGTGGAAGGTCTTGTGCTCTTCCCAATACGCCTGCCACTTGGGCTCGATTTCGGAGGGTTCGTATCGACCTTGCGGTTTATCGCTGTTCACGGAGCGCTCGTTTTCCTGATCGAAAGTCGCGCCGGGCGCTCGATTCGATCAAGACAAGATCCGCGAGCCGCCCGCCACGATTCAATTGAATCGAGCATTGTATCGGAGTTGACGATGACCGCCAACGCAAAGATGTGCTGTGTGGTATCGGCCGGTTGCGGGCCAACGGCAAGGACCAAGCGCACTCCGTCGGCCCGTGGCTTGCCGATTAGCAGCCTCGGCAAGGTGATGTGCCATCCACCCAAATGCTACAACCCGTCGAGCGACCCCGCCGCACCTGTGGTGCGTCTGTTCCCTTCGCCCTTGAACCACTCCAGGTCGATCTCCATGTCCGGCGGAGCGTCCACCAGATTGCCGCTGCCATAACCGCGGATGGCGGCGACCTGGGCGCCCTCCTCGACATGAATGATGTTTTCGTCGCCCAAGATGATCACGAAATCCACCTGCGACCCAGCCTTGAGAGTCAAGTCATTGCCGTTGCCGGTCAGGGTAATGTCTCCCTCATAGACGTCGGCCAGGGTCTTGCCGTCAAATTTGTAGGTGTAGTCTGTGAGCACATATTTGAAATATGTAATGGCCCCGCCACCCAGCACGAAAAAGACCAAAAGGACGATGAAACTGATTCTTTTTTTCATAACATACGCTCCACACGGTATCTACAGTAACCCGGCCACACGCGTATTCGGATGCCGCACCTCATTATTTCGCCTGAGTTTCACAGGGAGGTGCTCCAAAACCCGCTCGACCGGAGGACGACCGCCCGGCCGACATACCCGCATTTCCAGAAACTTCGCCACCCAAACAAGTTGACAAAGGGGCATCTTCTGGGAATCATTATATGCGGAAGGTACCTCGGCGTTCAAAACACACTCGCCTGAAACTGCGTTTTTTTGAACGTCCTCGCCCCCGACGAGTTGATTTCGACTAATTCCAGCGATTTTGTGGGCTGCCTCGCGTGTTTGTTCCAGCCTTTGGCATCCTGGAGACGAAAACACTGGCACTGACTTAACGTCTTGGGCATAATGGGATTAGCATCGAGCAGAGGGGGACGGGGCACCCGCGAGGAACATCCCGAGGCGAGATGATCACGGGCCAGGCTGAGCAGAAGCGCCCGTGATTCCGAGCACCAACAACTAGGATCCACAGAGGAGCCGTGCATGGCGAAGAACAAGGCAGTGTGGGGCATCGATATCGGCCACTGCGCGCTGAAAGCGCTCAAGCTCGTCGTGGGCGAGGAGGACCAAATCGAGGTGGTCGGCGAAGACTACATCGAGCACGCCAAGATCCTGTCTCAGCCCGATGCCGACCCGCACGAGTTGATCTCCAAGTCCCTGGAGAAATTCCTCTCGCACAACGACATCACGGAAGACCTCGTCGCCATCAGCGTTCCCGGCCAACACACACTGGCGCGCTTCAGCAAGCTGCCGCCGGTCGATCCAAAGAAGATTCCCGATATCGTGCAATTCGAAGCCAACCAGCAGATTCCGTTCGACATGGACGAAGTCATTTGGGACTACCAGACCTTCGCCGAGGAAGATTCACCGGAAATCGAAGTCGGCATCTTCGCCATGAAGCGCGATCTCATTCACGAGCACCTGGCCCACTTCAGCGACGCCGGCATCGAGCCCATGCTGATGCAGTCGGCGCCGCTGGCGGCCCATGATGCGATTTTGTTCAACGGACTGTGCGGCGACGAAACAACAGTATTGGTGGACATTGGCGCGGAAAACACCGACCTCGTGGTGACCGACAAGATTCGCATTTGGACCCGGACCATACCGATCGGCGGAAACAAGTTCACCGAAGCGCTGGCCAAGGGGTTCAAACTGTCCTTCACCAAGGCGGAGAATCTCAAGCAGCAGGCCTCGGCCAGCAAGTACGCCCGCCAAATCTTCCAGGCCATGCGGCCGGTCTTCGCGGACCTGGTCGGCGAGATTCAGCGCTCGATCGGTTTCTACACTTCGACGCACCGCGAGGCCAAGCTGAATCGAATGGTGGGCATGGGCAATGCCTTCCGGCTGCCCGGCTTGCAGAAATACCTCCAGCAGAACCTCGGCATGACCGTGGTCCGGCCGAGCGAGTTCAAAGAGTTCAAATCGGCGCCGGGCTTCGCCCGAAGCCACGAGGACAATATACTGAGCTTCGTGGTCGCAGCCGGATTGGCCCTCGAAGGGCTGGATCGCGGACACATGCACAGCAACCTGCTGCCGCCCGAAATCGCACGGCAAGTGACCTGGCGAAAGAAGAAACCGTGGTTCGCCGCGGCGGCTGCGTGTCTGCTGGCCTCGGCCGGCATGGTCTGGTTCCGCTACAGCGCCGACCTCAGCGTATTGCAAAGCAATCGCAGCGGCAATCCCACTGCGATGAACTATGCCACCGCTCTGTCGTTCTTCAAGAATACGCCCGCGAACGACCCGCCGCGTGTCTTTGCCCAAAAAGTCAAGGGCA
>JADFJZ010000398.1 GCA_022565195.1 Planctomycetota bacterium
CGGAAGAAGAATCCCGAAGTCTAACGCGGTCCACCGCGGTGGGTTGATTGAAGTGTGACATAACTCACCAACTACCAGGATCAGAACCAAGCCTAGTATCGCATAGATGCGGAAATGTACTTTCGATTTCACCAGCATGGTGGCCACCGATGCGTCGCGCTCAGAAGTTCCATCCGCATTCGGGGCAGCGCTCGCTCGATCCCCGCAGGTCATAACCGCAGTTCACGCACAATCCCTGAGCCACTCGAACTCTCAGAATCTTCTTTCGCTTCAACCGTGGATACGCTGCGCCCGGCAGCACGAAAATGCCGGCGATGATGGCCGACATGCCATAGGTGTTTTGAACCCCGAGCATCGCCCCGAAGCCGAGCAGCACGATCATGCTCCAAGTAAACCAAAAGAACAGCGACCAGCCCATGCTGTTTCGCACCGGCTCCCAGTTCCACCGGCCGTTCCGAAAGACCAGCCCGAGCCCCACGCCCAGAAAGAGCAACAGCGGCCAGACTGGAAATGAAGTGCCCATATGCTCTCCCGCGATTCGATTTCGCCATGCAGAACGCCCGCACCAATAGAATACGAGACAGTCGTAATGGCGTCGAGTATGGCAACACACGTGTGAGTTGTGCGGGTTGTAATTTTCGCTTTTGGTCTTGAATCCACGCCACGCATGTATTATCTCCTGCGTTACAATGTTGCTTGATACCGCGAGATTATTGATCACTTGCCCGGACCAGCGCGGGATCGTCGCTGCCGTCACGGGTTTCATCGCCGAAAACAACGGCAACGTCCTCGAGCTGGACCAGCACACCGATCCGGACCACGGCGAGTTCTTCATGCGCCTGGAAATCGAACTCGGCGGCTTCGGCCTGGATCGTTCGACGTTCGCCTCTGCGTGGCAGAGCGTCGCCGAGCGCTTCGACATGCGTTGGCGGGTGTGCTGGAGCAACGAAACCAAAAAGATGGCCGTCCTGGCCAGCAAGGCCAGCCACTGCGTGACCGATCTGTTATGGCGGGCCAGGACCGGCGAACTCCGCGTCGAGGTGCCCTGCGTCATCAGCAATCACCCGCACCTCGCCGGCGTGGCGGAGTCGTTCGACGTGCCGTTCCACCACTTCGCCGTCACCTCGGAGACCAAAGCGGAGCAAGAGCAACAGATCCGCGACGTATTGCAGCGCGTCGGCGCGGATTTCATCGTGCTCGCCCGCTACATGCAGGTGCTCTCGCCGGAGTTCGTGCAGGCCTACCCCGAGCGCATCATCAACATTCACCACAGCTTCCTGCCGGCCTTCGCCGGGGCTTCGCCGTATCAGCAGGCCTACGAGCGCGGCGTGAAGATCATCGGCGCCACCAGCCACTACGTCACCGACCAACTCGACCACGGCCCGATCATCGCCCAGAGCACGCTGCCCGTCGGCCACCGCGACACCGTCGACGATCTCATCCGCAAAGGCCGCGACCTCGAACGCGTCGTCCTCGCCACCGCCGTCCGACTCCACACCGAAGACAAAACCCTCGTCAGCCAAAACAAAACCGTTGTCTTCGACTGATTCGATTGCGGAATGCGGATTTCGGAATGCAGAATCGTCCCAGCGCAGCGGCGTACAGATTGCCCGTTTAGCGGCGACCCGCAGGGGAGCGGCGTTCATCAAACAACGTTCACGCCGCCCAATACCGATGAAGGATCACCGCCCACTCACAACGGACAACTCCCCTTTTCGTCCTTCGCTCTTCGTGCTTCGTCCTTAATCTCCACGCCGTAGATCCGCCGCACGATTTCATCGAAATTGTCCGGCAGGCCGGTGTCGAGCGGTTTGGCTTTGTCGTTGCCGCCGGCGGAGTCGGCTTGTTTCGCGGTCTTGAGTTCGACGTCGCGTTCCTTGACGCCGACGGCGCGCTGATCGGTGATGATCTTCGACAGCCGGGCCAGCTCTTCCGATGGAAATATCTCCACTTTTTCCTGCAACGTACGCACGACTGTTGACATGAGACTCAGATAGGCGCGGTTGCACAGGCGGTCCGCCTCATCGCGATCGCTCGCACCGAACATTGCCTCCACAATCCGGCCGGTCGCTGCGAGCCGGCCCCGCCAGCCCTTGCGCCGCGCGTAGACCAAAAATGACGTGTATGTGACTCCCTGACCTTTCAGGGCGAAGTGATCGTAGATCTTGCGGACACTCTTGAGTCCCTTCGGACGCTCGACGATGGCTTGATCGATGCGACAGCGAAGATCGTCCGGCAGCGATTGGAGGTCGCCGGGGTCATTTTTGCCCGCACTTCGTCGCTCTGCGCGGGCTCCCGACCCGTCGGGATTCTCCCGGCGCGCCGGGACCCGCGGCTCCTTGGGTTGCTCAGGAGGTCGCGTTTTCCTGGGTGTTGGCTTGCGCGGTGGCTTGTTCGTGCTGTACTTGCCGGGCATGACGGCTCACAGTTCCAGCGCCGGGTCTTCGATGCAATGGTCGGCAATTTCGACGCCGTCCGAAGTCAGTCGGAACCACCGTTTCCGCCACGGCGTAGCCCGCTCGTCAGTTTCGTTGTCCGCCACCACGCGGGCGATGTAGCCCTTCTCGCACAGGTACACCAAATCACGCCGAAAATAATCCCATTCCAGTTGCGGGAACAAAATCAATAAACTGCGCAGAAGTTGCTCGC
>JADFJZ010000399.1 GCA_022565195.1 Planctomycetota bacterium
TCGCCATCGAAATCCCGCTCAGAGCGGCGCCGATGATACCCAAAAAGCCCTGGTCTGTCCCGCAAATGAAGAGGTTTTCGAGGTGCGTTCTGCCATCGCGGATTTTGCGCGGGGCGCCGTAGACCGCGCCGTTGATGTGGCCGGTGTAGTGCTCGATGGTTCGCGGCGTGAAGATGTCGCGGGCGACGACGTGATCACGGAATTCGGGAATGAACTTGACCGCATGATCGGCGGCCAGATCGTAGCAGCGGGCTTTTGCCGCCTTGTATTCGTCCTCCGGCAGGCTCACCCAGCGATCGTAGTTGGCCAGCGAGGTCAGGCGGACGATGCCCTCTGCCATGTCGTCGTGCCGCTCGTAGTTGTTGGGCATGCAGATCACGCCGCTGCGCGGGTCGATCAAGTCGTCCGGTTTGGCGTAGGTGAACGTCTCGGCGTCGTTGAAAAAGATGATCGTCGCGTCGATGCCCAGGTCAATCGGTTTGGTGTCAAGAATAGAAATCGACTCAATAAAACTGAGTTGCCCGACGTCGCTTTCCACATAGCACCCGGCATGCCGGGTGTCCACCGTACGATCGGGAGGATGTTCCGATTGGTCAAAGTGCGACTCCGAGCACAGGCTCATCGTCTCGACATATCCCGCGGAGGAAATAATCGTACCTGCCGTGAGAACGGCGCCATCGTCAAGCTCGATTGCGGTCGCCCGCCGGTCCTGCGTCGTGATCCGCTTCACGCCGCATTTCATGCGAAACTCGCCGCCGCATTCGCGATAGCGCTTGACCAGTTCAGCGACGATCCGCCGCACGCCCTGCCGAGGCCGGGCGAAGCCTTGCAGGAAAATGCTCTTGAACATGGTCACGAACTGCGTGTAGTCCATGTCGTGCTGCTCGGCGTTGCCGTAGTACATCAAGGGGCACAGCAGCATATCGATGAGTGTGTGATCGCCGAAGAACTCGGCCAGCACGCGGCGCGAGGACGTCGGCTGAACGCTCAAGTCGAGATCATCGTAGGCCTTGATGTTCTCGATGAGCCGCAGGAAGTTGTCCGCCTCAGCCGGGAACTCGCGGGCGACTTCGTCGATCAGCAGTTGTATGTCGTTGTTGAAGCGAATCTGCCGGCCGGGAAAACTGACGGCGGAGTAGCTCTGTTCGCACAGGTCCAGAGCGTCGCGGGAGATGCGGAGCTGGCGGAGCAGCTTGGGCAGGGGCGTGTTCCGCACATCGGCCCCGACATAGTTCGTCAGGGCGTGCAGGCCGACGTCAAATCGGCGACCGTCCAGCGAGTAAAACGAATTCAGCCCACCGAAGTTGTAATGTCGCTCGACGATGCAGACCCGCCGGTCGAACATGGCCAGCCGTATGCCCGCCGCCAGGCCGGACATGCCCGCGCCGATGATGATGACATCGTAATCCATGACCGGCTGAGGATACGGCCCCGGCGGGTTGATCGCAACCTGCCGCAGTGCGGTTGGCCGCTATGGCTGTTCCGCAGCGTCGGGAGACGGCGGATCGGCCTCTTGGGTGGCGGGATTGCCCGGGGGATCTTTCTCTTGGTCTGCTGAAGGCGGCTCAGCCGATGGTGCTTCCGCAGGCGTCACAGGTTGAGTGGTCGGACCTTCACTGGAACCGGCGTCCGCCTCTTCGAGCGCCGCGCGCACGTCGTCCGGCAGGTCGAAAAAATCGTCCGCGAGATCGACGTTGTACTCGACACTGTCTATGGTTGTGATGAACTCGTGGCCCATTTGTGTCTTGCGCAACTTTCGCGGCGCTCGGATCCCGCCCGTCTCTTCGTATTCGCTGAACGCCACCTCCCTCGGCAGGTGGCCTGAGGGGCCGGGCACGAAGATGAGCACGCGCCGCGTCATCAAGAGCCCACTGTCAACGCTGTAGAAGTTGCTTTCAGACAGGCCCCGCGGCGGGGTCATGAGTACGTGGTAGCATTCAACGCCGTCGATCTCTTCGATGCCAACGGTTTCCACTATTTGATAGAGGTCGGCCAGGTGCAGTAGCTTGTTGAAAGCGCCCTCGCGCAGCAGTGAGGCCCTGGCCGCTCCCTCAAAGATGAGCGGACCCTTTTCCTCCGACAGTCGCCAAACCGTTTCACCATCACATCCTTCTCTCAACACACCCCGGTCATCAGATTCGATGATTTGAAGGTACTTGTTGGGGGCTGCCCTGTATTCGGTGAAGCCCATGTTTTGGCCGGACCTGGTGACCGTGATCGTCCCCTGCGTCAGAACATTCTGCAGCTTCTCGTAGGCCTCCCGGCCGCCGGTCACTTCGATGTGACGGTCGAAGATCTGCTGCGGCGGCGGCAGGACTTTCTGGTCGGTGGCTCGCGACACTTTCTCCGCAGCTTTTTCCGGCTGCGGGTCCGGCGGGACAGTCGTGGGGGCCGGTGTGGCCTCCGACTCCGTCCTAGTGGCTGGAGGCTTCGGCGGCGTGTCGGCGTCTTTCTTTTTGCAGCCGGCAGCCGGCAACAACGCCAGCAGCACAGCCAGGATCACCTGAGCGGCTGGACACGCCGATTCTCTCAGTGAATGAAAGCACTTGCACTTGCCGTTCATACGGTGTCCTCTCGCATTTAATCAACTCCAATCGCCACCGGCAAGGCTGCCAAACGGCAAGCCATCGGTGGGGCCGACG
>JADFJZ010000400.1 GCA_022565195.1 Planctomycetota bacterium
GATTGCCGCAGACGAGTGGGGGGACAAATCTCAGATCGACATTGGCGACGAAATAGATGTGTGGTTGGATACCGTCGAATCCGACAGCGGGCTGGTACAACTGAGCAAGCGAAAAGCGGATCGCCTGCTCAGTTGGCAGCGCATCGTCAAGACCACAAACGAGGGCGACGAAGTCAAAGGCAAGGTCATGCGGAAGATCAAGGGCGGGCTGCTGGTGGACATCGGTGTGCCGGTGTTCCTGCCGGCCTCTCAAGTCGATATTCGCCGCCCGGGCGATATCGGCGAATTAATCGGCAAGGAGATCGAAGCCTCGGTTCTGAAGATCGATACGGATCGCCGCAACATCGTCATTTCGCGGCGCAAGCTGCTGGAAGAGCGCCGCCGCGAGGCCCGCGACAACCTGCTCGCGGGACTGGAAGTCGGGCAAAAGAGAAAGGGCATCGTCAAGAACATCGCTGATTTTGGAGCCTTCGTTGATCTGGGAGGAATCGACGGATTGCTGCACATCACGGACATGAGCTGGGATCGCGTGCATCACCCGTCGGCCATCCTGCGCATCGACGAGGAGATTGAGATCATCATCCTCAACATCGATGCTGAGCATGAGAAGATCGCACTCGGACTCAAGCAACAAACCGAAGATCCCTGGCAGCGCGTCGATGAGAAATATCCCATCGAAAGCAAGGTTCACGGCGAGGTGGTCAACATCATGAACTACGGCGCCTTCGTCAAGATCGAAGCCGGCGTCGAGGGCCTGGTACACATTTCCGAGATGAGCTGGACACGGCGGATCAACCATCCGTCTGAAATGCTCAGCCTCGGCGATCAAATCGACGTCGTCGTGCTCGACATCAATAAAGAAAAACATGAAATAAGCCTGGGCATCAAGCAGACCGAGACCAATCCCTGGACGACCGTGGCCGCCAAGTATCCGCCCAACACGCGTGTGGCCGGCACCGTGCGGAACCTCACTAACTACGGTGCGTTTATCGAAATCGAGGAAGGCATCGACGGCCTGTTGCACGTCAGCGACATGTCCTGGACCCGAAAGATCAGCCACCCCAGCGAAGTCGTCGAAAAAGGCCAGTCGGTCAGTGCAAGGTGCTTTCCGTCGATCAGAATCGGCGGCGGATCGCCCTGGGCATCAAGCAACTCGAAGAAGACCCCTGGGCCACCGACATCCCCAGCAAATACCAGCCCGGCCAGCTCGTCACCGGCACGGTCACCAAGATCACCAATTTCGGCGTCTTCGTCGGCCTGGAGAACGGGCTGGAGGGCCTGCTGCACATTTCCGAGTTGGCCGAACACAAAGTCGAAAACGCCGAGGAAATCGTCAAAGTCGGCGATGAAATCGAGGTCAAGATCCTGCGCGTCGACGCCGCCGAGCGCAAGATCGGCCTGTCGCGCAAACGCGTCGACTGGAAGGAAGAAGAGGGCGCCAAGGAGGCCGCTGGCGACGATCCGCAGTCCAAACCTTCGTCGGGCCCTCCCCCCACGGAACTCAAAGGTGGCGTCGGCGGCGACGCCGGTCCGCTGATCAAGTAAAACCCGCGGCACTTTCGCGACAAGTGCCATGCCCGGACGATTTGCCGCGCGCTCAAACGCGGCTGCCGATCTCCATCGCCATGAAGCGGCGCCGCATCAGCCAGGCCAGCACGATACCGATAGCGCCCGTGACGCAAAGTTGGGCCTCGATCACGCGCGGGGGCAATCGCTGCATCATCTGCTCGGGAGAAACTTGTGCAATCGTGACCAACGAGACCGTCACGGCGGTAACAATTATGATCGTCAGAATGAGAACGAGTACCAGCCAGTCGCGTTGCACGACGACCATCACGGCTCCCACACCCACGGTCATGGCCAGACATGCCAGGGCGGCGAGGAGAAAATCGATCGGTACGCGCTCCCAGGCCACGCGCAGCTCGGAGTCGAGATTAATTCCGACGGCCCCGATTGCCGCCACCACAAGCACCGGCGGCACAAGATCGAGGACGAACGCGACGGCCATCTCGTTTTGCAAAGCGCGGCGCGTGTAAGGCCGCAAAAACTCCAAAGGTAACGTGAGCAATCGCGCCCGCCACGCGTAGGCCGCTCGGCCCGCCGTCATCAGCAGCAACGCGATAACCATGACCAGGAACTGAGCACGGAGGCCACTGAAATCCTGGGATGTCCACGGCGGCCGCGTTGGGCCGCGTAACGACATCCTTTGAAAGAGAAACCAAAACGCAACGAAAAAGCCCGGAAACATCAGCATGACCGGCACGCTGCGAAACGGCGCGTTGCCGACTCGCCAGCGCCGGACGCGATTCCACCACGTCCACCGCGGGCGGCCGCTCTTCCAGGCGTCGATCTGGTGCTCGCCCCTGGAAAGCGCGAACGTCCAGCCGCCGACGAATTGCGATCGCAGCAGGAACTGCCGACGGTAGCCTCCGCACACGAGATAACTCGTGCTCGAGGACGACTTCACGCGCCGGTGCAGGTCATTCACGGTGACCCCGATGGCGGCAACCGCCACCAGCCCCAAAAGCGCCAGCATCCACGGACGACTGCCGTGGAGAATCGCGTCGCCCAGCTCCGGCAGAATGAGCGGGCCCATCGCGCAGAAGAATAAAACCGTCTTGA
>JADFJZ010000401.1 GCA_022565195.1 Planctomycetota bacterium
CCTTCAACATCGCCGTTCAGGAAAACGCGACCTACGCGGACCTCGATCTGAGCGTGAAAGTCAAAGGCGTCAGCGGCGAGGAGGACCAGGGCGGCGGGCCGCTCTGGCGCTGCACCGACGAGAGCAACTATTATATCTGCCGCTTCAACCCGCTCGAGGACAACTTCAGGCTGTACAAGGTGATCGACGGCAAGCGAAAGCAGCTCGCGACGGTCAAGATCGAAACTGAGGCCGGCAAGTGGTACACGGTTCGCGTCACGATGATCGACTTTGAGATCGCATGTTATCTCGACGGCAAGAAACTGTTGGAAGCAGAGGACGCCTCGCTGACCGAGGCGGGCGTTATCGGGCTGTGGACCAAGGCCGACGCGGTCACTTCGTTTGATGACCTGATGGTCAAGGCGGCGGAGGATTAGCAGTACAGCGCAAAGTATGCTCAAGCGATCAGGGGGCGTGGGTCGATAACTCCTTCCAGGAAAAAGGATTGGATTCCTGGCAGGAGCATGAACATGGATGTCGATCAGATTCGCAAGCTGGGCCGGGCGTTGCCGCGGTTCTTGGATGAGTTCGGTGATTGCTTCGGGCGGTGTGATACCCGGCGGTATTTGAGGATTTACGTGCACGGACAGATGTCCGAATTGCATCGCAAGAGCGTCGAGCCGATCGCGTTGCGGGCCGGCGTGCCGCCGCGGTCGCTGCAGGCCTTTCTGGGGCTGTTGCAGTGGGATGAGCATCGGCTGGTGGATCGGCTGCAACAGCATGTCGCTCGGGATCATGCCCATCCGTGGGCGATCGGCGTGGTCGATGAGACGAGTTGCGGCAAGGACGGCCGTCACACGGCCTGTGTCCAGCGGCAGTGGTGCGGCTCGCTGGGCAAGGTGGACAACTGTGTGGTCAGTGTTCACACCGGCTACGCCGTGGGGAACTTCCATTGTGTTTTGGACAGTGATCTGTTCGTTCCCGAGCGCTGGGCCGACGATCCGGCCCGGCGCAAGGAAGTGGGCATGCCCGACGACGTGAGGCCTCGTTCCAAGCCCCAGATTGCCTTGGCACAGATCAAACGCGGCTTGGGCAACGGGATTCGCGTGGCGGCCTGGACCTTTGATGAACTCTACGGCGGCAGTTACGACTTTCTGGACGGACTGGATCGACTCGGTCAGACCTATGTGGCCGAAGTGCCCCGCACGTTCTGCGGCTGGGCCAAGCAGCCGACCGTTCTGCTGCGGCCCACGCCGCCGCAGATTCGCGGAAAGGGCAAGAAGCGCCGGTTTCCACGGCTTTCGGCCACGGCGGCGGCGGTGAGTGAAGTGGGCAACCTGCTGAGACACTCTCCGGCGTTTCAAGCTCAGACCTGGACACCCATTCATATCAAGAACGGTGAGAAAGGCGCCAACGTCCGCGAGGTCAAGGCGGTGCGGTTCTTCATGCGGCGTGCGGGACTGCCCAGCCGCGCCCACTGGCTGATCGTGACGCGTGATCCGCACAGCGGCGAACTGAAGTTTTTCGTCTCGAACGCCTCGCCCGGCGTTCCCTTGGAATGGCTGCTGTACGTAGCCTATTCACGCTGGTCTATTGAACAGTGCTTTCGGGAGGGAAAGGAGGAACTGGGCTTCGACCACTTCGAGCTGCGCGGTTGGCGGTCGATCCATCGGCACATGTATCTGTCACAGGTCAGTCATCTGTTCGTGAACAAGATGCGCTGGCAACTGGCGGCGGAAGAGTCTGCTGAATGCCGTGCGGCCCCGGTCGCTGCGGATGATTTTTCCCCCTGGAAGCGAGGAGCCGCCAGCGCCCGAGAGCCTGACCGTCGATCAGGTTCGCTACGCGCTGTCGCAGTGGTTCCTGAGCCTGCGCTATGGCCGACACGCTGGCCGCATTCTACTCGAAGACGCCGCCGCGCTGATTGCGTATCACCGCCGCCCCAACACCGAAGCCAAGCTCGGCCACACGCGCACCAGACACAAGACTCTGCTGGAATCAGGAATCGACGTCGAGAGAATCAGGTCGTGCTTGGAAAGTAACTTTGCGCTGTACTGTTAGACCGGTTTCAGCCGTTCTTCATTCGTACTGCAGCGCGCCGATGATCCGCATGCGCGCCGCGCGGCGGGCCGGCAAGAGCGACGCCGCCGCCGCGACGGCGATCGCCACCACGACGCACCCGATCAGCAGGCTCCATTCGAGGTGGAACTCGATCGGATAGCCGTTGAGCTTCGGACCTGTGATCTGCATCATCCCCGCCAGAGTGATTCCGCCGATTAGACCCGGCACAAGGCTGACGGCGCCCATCGCGAGCGCCTGCGAGAGCACCATGCGGCGGATCTGTCGCCGCGTCATCGCCACCGCCCGCAGAACTCCGATCTCGCGCGTCTGTTCGATCACGTTGATCGTCAGTGTGTTGACCACGCCGAAGGAGGCGACGATGAACATCAGGGCCATCAGCATCCACAGCGAGCCGACTACGCCGGACATGGACTCGTCGACCATGGCTTGGAAGTCGGCCATCGACTCGACCGAAAGGCCGTTCTGCCCGGCAAATGCCCGCAACCGCTCGGTCAACTCCGGCGTAGCGCCGCCGTTCGCGCTGACCGTGAAAATGTGCGCGCCGCGAATGTCGAGCAGCC
>JADFJZ010000402.1 GCA_022565195.1 Planctomycetota bacterium
CTCCGCCGTTCGCCGCTACGTGTGATATGATTCACTCTTCACTCTTCACTCTTCACTTTCGACGGTCTGCGGCGGCAGCCGCAGCGTGATGTCCGGCAGCAGCGTCCGTTCGCATTGCGGGCAGTTGATTGCATCATCCACGTCTGCCCAGGAGCCGCCCAGCGGCCGAGCCGATTTGATCCGAGATCCTCGCCGATCGTCACGCTCATAGCGCAACTGACACAAGAATGCGCCGTGCTTGGTGCATTGATAGGACCACATCGGCCAGGCGCGTCGCTGGCAGCCTTCCTGGCTGCAGGGGAGCGACTTGGTGTCCGCCAAGCCGACAAAGCGATGACCGTCATCGCATTCATAGGTCACGGATACTTGGCCCAAATCGCGTTGCACGGCACGAACCGCGGAGGTCGAGGACCACAACATCAACGTAAACCACATCAACACGGCCGCGCCCACGGCGAGGCCGATGCTGAATTCGGGCCGGCGATCGTGATCTTTGATTCGCAGGCGCGCCATGGTTCACGGAGCCTCGTTCTCTTGGGCTGCTGGCGGCGGGTCGGAAACGGCGTAGTAGGAGCCGGTCCACCAGTACAATTTGCTTGTAGAAAAGTCGTAGTGGGGCGTGCGAAAGACGTTGCAGAATGTGCAGTCGCCGGTCGCACAATCGTCATAGTAGTCGGCAGGCACGCCGTCCATCATTTCACCAACGTCGTGCCCGGCGGCAACGGCATTGCCGCCCTGCGCGATCAAGTTGATCGTGCGCCCGTGCCGGGCCGTCAGCCAGGAGGCCGGCGAACGAACCGCGCCGAAGCGAAAACCGTCATCCGGCACCAGCCGACCCGCATCGCGGGCCCGCTCGATGATGCGGCGCTGCTCTGCCTCATTCTTGGGCAACTCGCCGCTGGGAATATCCGGTCCCATGTCGGCCAGCAGGATGGTCTGATTCGGTTTGCTGGGCTTGTGGACCAGGCCGACGTCATCGCTCGGCGCCACGCCATACTCGCGCCAGGTCAGTTGATTCAAGCCGTAGCTCGGGCCGTCGGCGATCTGGCGGCGCAGAAACTCCTGAGGCGCGGAATCCCGCCGAGGTGCGTTGATGTCGCCGGGGCAAATGAAGCGGTTCGCTTCGCTGACATATTCGTCGTCGAGGATCAGGTCAACCCACACGTTTGAGTCTTTGATCAGCCCGGCTTGCGTCCGAACCTGCCGCTCGGGCCACCAACTGTTGGCTGCCCGGTAGGCGGTCAACCCAAGCTGGATTTCGCGGAGGTTCTCCATGCAGCGCGTCGAGCTGGCAGATCCCATCTGGCGCTTCAGCGCCGGGATCAGAACGGCCAGCGCAAACATGAGCACGGCGAGGCAAACGGCCAATTGTATAATCGTGAAGCCCCTGCCCGAATGGTCAGGCGGGTCCAGCGTGCTTTGTGGTTGGAGGTTTCTCGATGACATTCGCGATCGCTACCGCCCCTGAGACCCATACCCCTCAAATAGCTTAGGGCGAGTAGCGATGCGATTCAATAGGTCCGTGGAGGAGTTGCCGTCGGGCGCCCGCTTGCGGCTCTTTCGCAGCCGCTGCGAGACCAGCAGTATGTTGCTATGATACTCCACGGGATAATACCATGATCCGACTCGCCGAGACATCGCTATCCAATCTTGCCGCCCGCGTCAGCGAAGAGCTTCTGCCGTTCGTGGACCAGCCCGGCCAATACATCGGTCGCGAGTTCAATCAACTGGTTCAGCCGGGCGACTGGCAAAAGGCGGAAGTCCGCGTGGTGATCGGCTTTCCCGACGCCTACACCATCGGCATGAGTCACCTGGGTTGCCAGATTCTCTACTGGCTGGCCAATCATATGGACGGCGTGTGCGCCGAGCGCGTCTATTGTCCATGGATCGACGCCGAAGCCGTCATGCGCCAGAAACACATTCCGCTCTTTACCTGGGACACACGTCAGGCAGTCTCCGACGCGGATATACTGGCAATTTCGTTGCAGTATGAAATGGGTTTCACAAACACGCTGACGCTGCTCGATTTGGCGGGCATCCCGCTGCGCAGCGCCGATCGGGACGACTCGCACCCGCTGATCATCGCCGGCGGGCCGCAGGCCGACAACCCGGAACCGATGGCGCCGTTTCTGGACTTGGTCGTCGTCGGCGACGGCGAGGAATCGCTGGCGGCCATTCTGGCGGCCTGTCGAGAAATGAAACGCGGCGGCGTGCGCCGGCGCGATATGATCCACGAGTTGGCGCGGCGCTTCGAGTGGATTTATGCACCCGCGCTTTACGATGTGAGCTATGGATCGGATCATCGGATCGCACACATCAAACCGCTGCACGACGACCTGCCGACAACGATCGAACGCTGCCAGACGCCCGATTTCGAGCACGCGCCTTTCCCGACTCGGCCTCTGGTGCCGCACGTGGGCGTGGTACACGACCGCATCAGCATCGAGATCATGCGCGGCTGCCCGCAGCGCTGCCGATTTTGCCACGCGGGATACACCAAGCGCCCGGTGGGCGTGCGAAGCGTCGATCAAATTCTCGAAATCGCCGAGCAATGCTGGCGCAGCACCGGCATGGATGAACTCGGCCTGCTCTCGCTGTCC
>JADFJZ010000403.1 GCA_022565195.1 Planctomycetota bacterium
CTTCTCCAATAGTTTCCTGCCCGCGTCCCCATCTCGGATCGCGAAAGATGTTGATGTTGGGCGCCCACAGCGTCAAACCAGTGCCCCTGGAGCGTCGGCCGGCCCGCGCGTAGGAGTGATGCAGTGCTCTGGCTTCTTCGGCGATGGCGTCCGCTACTCGTTGGATCAGATTCGTATTCCACGTGGCAGCCATTCCGATCGCCTGCGGAAACGCGGTTGTGGACGCGCCGGCCAGCGGGCCCTTGACACCGTGGAGGCCCTCAGTCCACCAATTGTATTTGGCAATGCCCAGCCGCTCGATCGCGGGTGAATTGCTGACGAGTTGAGACAGCTTCTCCTCCAGGGTCATTCTTGATATGAGGTCGTCAACTCTCTGCTGGATCGGCAAGTCCGGGTTCGGGTAGAGCGCAAGATCCCCCACCGGCGCAGGGACAACACTGAATTCATCGCGTGTCTGATGTCTCGCGCGATTCGAGGTGATCACCAGCCAAGCCAGCGCAGTGCCGAGCAAAGCCGTCAAGGCGATCAGAATCAGGCTCACCTTGACTTCGCGGCGCCTCCCTTTTCCAGTCTTTTGCACTCGGCTTTTCCTTGACATAGTTTGAATTTCTTGCCACGAAGGCGCCAAGGCGCGAAGAAAAGCGATAGAAGTACGCGTCATTACTATATCACCCAATGACGCATGAAAGCTGTTTGTTACAGACTGTTTACTTTTGATATGAGATAAATGATATAACTTCTTCATCTTGGCGCCTTTGTGTCTTTGTGGCAAAAACACAGTCAGAAATGCGAGTTGTGCCGATGTTGGTTATGATCCACGGGCTGATGGGTTCGCTGGACAATTTCGATGCGGGTGAGCGAATCGGCGAAGCGCGGGTCGCAATGCCCGATCTGCTGGGATATGGTTCACAGGCTGGCGTGCAGACTCGTGGGCTGACGCTGGCTGGTCAGGCGGAGCACGTGGTCGGGCTGATCCGAGCGCTGCCGGATGAGACTGTCTGGCTTCTGGGCCACAGCATGGGCGGGGCGGTGGCGATGCTGGTTGCGGATCGGATTCCCGATCGCATCGCGAGCGTCATCAATGTCGAAGGCAACTTCACGCTGAAGGACGCTTTTTGGTCCGCCCGGATTGCGGAGCAGGGTTTCGAAGATTGGACGCGTGATTATCGCCGAATGCAGTGCGACTGTGCGGGTTGGCTCCAAGAGTGCGGAATTAAGCCGAGCGACGAACGCATCCGATGTGCGGAAGCGGTGTTCGCGAACCAGCCGGCTGAGACAGTGTACGCGATGTCCCATGCGATCGTCCGCGAGACGGCAGCGCCGGCCTATCTGGATTGTGTTCGTCGAGTTGTGGAGCGGGGCTGCCCGGTGCATTTGGTTGCCGGCGAGCGGTCGGCTGCCGATTGGGACGTCCCCGACTTCGTTCGGCGGGCCGCACGCTCGTACACGGAGCAGCCGGGCGCCGGGCACTTGATGATGCTGGAAGACCCGGACGCGTTTTGTCAAATCGTGAACGAAATCATGCGCCGGGCATGATTGATGTTGCGTTGGAGGTGCGATTGTCCATGAATCCCCAGCACATTCCATACGTTCCGAATCGAGTCCCGGCCGACCAGGCCCTGCCGATCCTGCGCCGCGAGTATGAACTGGCCGATGGGCGGCGCAGCATGCGGTCTTTTTCGGACGCACCCGTGTCCCGAGAAGTCATCGAGCATTTGATCAGGATTGCGGGGACGGCGCCGTCCGGGGCCAACCTTCAGCCGTGGTACTTTGTGGCCATCGATGATCCCTCGATCAAGAAGCAGATACGAGAGGCTGCGGAGCAGGCGGAAAAAGATTTCTATGAGCACCGCGCGCCGGCGGAATGGCTCAAAGCCCTCGAGCCGCTGGGCACGGACTGGCGCAAGCCTTTCTTGGAGACCGCTCCCTGGCTGATCGTCGTTTTCCGCCGTCGCTGGCTGACCATCGACGGTCAGGCTCAGAAGACCTACTACTCCAGCGAGTCGGTCGGCATCGCCGTCGGCATTCTGATCGCCGCGGTTCATCGCGCCGGCCTGGCCACCCTGACTCACACGCCCGCTCCGATGGCATTTTTGCGCCAAATCTGCGGGCGACCGGAAAACGAAAGCCCGTTCGTGATCCTGCCGATCGGATATCCCGCAGCAGATGCTACGGTCCCCGATATTAGTCGCAAACCTTTGCACGCCATAATGCAACACAACATTCCCTCCTGATCGGGCATCTCTCAGGTCATGGAGCTTGCCTGCTTAAGGCTGAAGAATGGTCGGGGAATGGTGCCATAAAAAGAGTATCCAGAGCCGTTCTTTCCGCCTCATTTGCACCTATTTCCGGACCCGCCGCCAGCGGTGAGTTCATTGATGATGCCGGGGGGCCGATAAACACGTAGGCCCAACCCCGCCGCGGCGGGCTCAGTGAGAATAAAACGTGATGTTATCGCAACTATCTCTGCGCGGTCTCGATCTGCTCGGCGATGCCACGACGGTGGTCGTCCTGGTGGCGGCTGCGCTGGTCTTGCTGCTGTCCGGCATGCTGGGTGTCATGATTTTGCGGTTTCAGGGTCGCTTCGTGCGCCGCTGGCA
>JADFJZ010000404.1 GCA_022565195.1 Planctomycetota bacterium
AGGCCGGCACCATGACCACCCTCGACGTACTGCAAGCCCAGGACGCCGCTTCACAGGCCCGTCTGCGATACGCCGAAGCCGTCGTCCGTTATAACCAGTCGGAGGTCGATCTGCTGGCATCGCTGGGTTTGATCGACGAGCGGGGCCGCTCGTTACACATCGCAACGACGATGCGATTGGAAGAAGATGCGGGCAATTCGTAGAGTGGCAAGCCAACGGCAGGCCCGCTCGAACTGACTTCGTCGTTTAGCAGAATCCACGCACAAAATCCGTGTCAAAATGCGTTCACGAAAGTGGATCTACGCCGGCACCCAGGCCAGGTCGAGGATCGAGTTCGTGGGCGCGGTGGTGTTGAAGACGGCCCGAACCGGCTGACCGATCTCGGGCGTACCTTGCTTGAGCCAGCTCATCAGCTTGGTGCAGACGCCCTCAAGCTCGACGCTGACGAGCGGCGTGCCGGCAGGAAGCTTGAACAGTTCGCCGGGGTACTTCACCACGCTCCAAGTGTAAACCGTACCCTGCTGCGGCGCTTCGACCCATTCCGTCTCGTGCCAACAGTCCGGACATTCGCAACGCGGCGGGAGCCACAATCGATTCTCCTCGCATTGCGTGTTCGTACAGCGCGTGGCCAGCAGCTTCTCTTGCTGAAGACCCTGAAAAAACTTGCCCCAACCGCCGTAACTGTGGATGTGTGACCACGTTTTGGGGTTGGCGATGGTCAGCGGATCCTTGTTGATCACTTCAAGCGTCGTTGTCGGCCAATCGATTGCCATATTCCTACTCCAAACTTTGTAGCGACCGAGACAAAGGGGTCAAAACTCTTTCTTGCCCTCCCCCTTTTCCCTGTTCCCTTTTTCTTCCGCAGCGTCACACTTTTTCCATGATCGCGCAGGTCACGTGACTGCCGGTGCCCGCGTGCGAGATCGCGCAGCCGCGCTTGGCACCCGGCACTTGCAGGCTTCGGAAATCGTCCGGCTTTTTCTTGCCGTAGCGCGTCCAGCGCTCCGGGTCGGCGTGGAACTTGTCCCACTTGCCCTGCAACTGCCACATCAACTCCACAAGCTGGAAAATGCCCGTGGCGCCGACGGCGTGCATGGTGCCGATGAGCCCGCCGGACATGTTGGTCGGCAGCCGGCCCTCGAAAAAGGCGTCGCCCGACTCGATGAACTCGCGCCCGCGCCCGTAAGGCCTCAGGCCGATGTCTTCATAAGTCTGGATGTCGCTGATCGTGAACGCGTCGTGCGTTTCGAGCAGATCGAAATCCTCGACCGGGTCGTTGATGCCGGCCATGTTGTACGCCAGATAGGCCGCCATGCGCGAGGCCAGGAAGGAACTAAACCCAGGCCACTCGTGGCGCTGGCCTTTGAAGTAGTCTTTGTATGTCTCTTCCGTCTCGTTCGGCAGCAGCAGGATCGGCATGTGCCGTCGATCGGCGGTGCGCAGCGTGTGCGTCCCGCCGCAGATCGCCGTGAGCTGGATCGGATGATCCGTAATTTCGTACGCCGTCTTTTCGTCCGCCAAAATGAGCACCGCGGCGCCGACGCTCATCACGCAACATTCGAGAAACGACAGTGGATCCGACACCATCTCGTTGTTGAGGACGTCCTCGATGGTGTACTTTCCGGGATTCTGCGAGTACGGAGAATAGCACGCGTACTCGTGATTCTTGCACGCGATCTTCGCCAGCGTTTCACGCGGCACATTGTTTTCGTATTGATAGCGCTGGGCCATCAGTGCGTAGTACGCCGCGTACATCCAGCCGAGTTCGCTCTCGAAATCCTTGCAGGCGGCGCTGGCGATGTATGAATTTCCGACCTTGGTGGGAACTTCGTCCATGCGCTCCCAGCCGACGACGGGCACGCAGTCGGCGTATCCCGAGGCCACCGCCTGCGCCGCGGAGAGCACAGCCGACCCGCCGGTGGCGCCGCCGGTCTTGACCTCGATATTTCCGAGCGGATCAAACCCCAGATAGTCGTTGATCTTGGCGGCGGCCAGCAATTGATCGCCGAAATGGTCCGCAAACTGCGAGTACACACACCAGTTTACCTTGCGGCGGAGCTCTTCGGGCGAGATCTTCAAATCGTTCTCTTCCGCCGCCATGCGCATCGCTTCGACGCACAACTGGGAGCTGTTCTTCTCTGGATACCGCTTGCGGTAGTCGGTCAAGCCGCCCGTCACGACGAACACCGGCTTTTCAAACTTGGGTATCCTCAAGTTCCCCTTGCCAAATTTGATCATGATCTAAGTCCTTTTCTACCCATCGCTTACGCTCGAAATAGGATCGTCCTGTTCCGTCGGCCGACAAAATAACAGTGGCCCGCCTTGGCTGCGTAGTCCTCGACCGAACGGGTGCGTGGATGATAGCGGCGAGGACTTGATACCACAAGGCGTGACGCCGGGCCGTCTCTGGCCCGCGACGCGGCATGACCGGCGCCGGCCGGCGCACATTGCGTCGACGGCGAGGCAATCAAAGCACAAAATCAAAAAAACGCGCAGAACTATGACAAAGTGCCGCAATTGTTTATGAAACAATTTGCAGACTCTCATTGGCCTTCGGCAATTTCGGCGCTATGAATAGAGAGGGACAGAGA
>JADFJZ010000015.1 GCA_022565195.1 Planctomycetota bacterium
GATGGCCAATACCGACGTTCCCGCAGCCTGCAAAATCTGAGCCCGGGTCAATTCCGTGGTTTCGACGGCAAAGTCCGTATCCCGAATGACCGACTCGCTGGCGGTCAGGTTCTCGAACGTGATCTGCAACTGCCTGATGTTCGTGTCGAGCATGTTGCGCTCGAGCGCGCCCAGGCGGCCTCGCAGGATCGAAATCTGATCCAAGCCGAGATCGATGATATCCGATGCTTCCCGGAAGGCGCCGTTGACCAGCGATTTGGATCCGCCCGTCACGATTTCTGAGAGGAACCCGGTCAGCGAATCGCCCAGGCGCGAAGCTGTCACCGACTGGATGCCGATTTGCTCCTGCTGGTTGGGATCGACCTGCGGTCCCAACTGGAACAACGCCCCGCCCCCCACGATCTCGAACGAAGTGCTGCTCGTCGTTTGCTGGGCGAAGGTCGGGTCAAACGTCAGGTCGATCGTCAAGAGCGTAGTGTTCAAAATGGCCTTCAATCCGTCACCAAGCGTCCGCGTACCGTTGATGAGCGCCTCGACATCCTGGCCGAGGTCACGTCGTACACCGACGTTGCCGTCCGTGTCTTGTAGGAAGTCGACAAACTCGCCGGCGGTGCTGGAGTCGTTGATGACACTGATGGACACGAACTCGTTGCTGCCGTAGCCGACGCTCTGGAAGATCATTCCACTGGACGCGTTGGTTGCACTGATGGCCACCGCTTGGATGCCCGTGGCGTCGGTGAGGTTGTTGACGGCCTCGATGATCGAAGACGCGGTCTGCCCGCTGTTGAGCGTCAACGATACCACGCCCTCGCTGCCGGCCAATTCAAGCGTCACGTTACCGGTGGTGATGGACGAGTTGACGAAGCGAAGCTGGGCATGCTCGGCCGACTGCAAGATGCTGACGCTCACGCCGATGCTGGTGTTTCGGCCGAACTTCGCGCGAAATACGCTCACGACGTCGAGCGCGCTGTCTTGGACGCCGCTGGTAATGAAGTCCAGCGAGCCGTTAATGAGCTTGCGGCCGGCAAAGTTCGTCGTATTGGCGATCCGGGTGATCGATTCCACAGCCGAGTCGATCTGCAACTGGTTGGCCCGAATCTCTTCGTCACTGAACGCGCCGGAGTTGGCTGCTTCAATGGTCAAGTTACGCACGTCCAGCAGAAGATTCTGTATCTCGGCCAGCGCGCCTTCGCCGGTGGCGATGACGTTGATGGCCCGTTCAGAGTTCCGGATGGCCTGTGACGCAGCGCTGATTTCGGTTCGCAATCGGGTCGAGACAATCAGCCCGGCAGGGTCGTCCGCACCTCGATTGATCCGCAGGCCGCTGCTCAACCTTTGCAGCGACTGCTGCAACTGCCGGTTCGTCGCGGCCAATTGCCGTTGTGCCTGAACTGCGGGAATGTTTAGGTTGATTCGACTCATGATCAGTCCTCCTTGACTGAGCTGTGATCACAGATCCGTGTGATCCATTGGGTCGGCCTTTTTGGGGCTGACGCTTTTCTCCTTGCGAGTTTCCGGTCTCATCTCCGCTCGCTCCATCACTTGTCGATGAAAGCGGCCGGGAGCATCCTGTTCGGGTGACTAATCCCTTCTGCGTTTGCTCTTCGCCTGTTCCGGATCGACCACCACGTCGGAAATGTCCTCCGGCTTGATCATTGCCGCCCGGCGGTTTTCCTGTTGGATGGCGTCGTACACTTCCTTGCGGTGTACGGAGATTTCCTTGGGGGCGTTTATGCCCACGCGTACTTTGTCGCCGCGAATGTCCACGATCGTGATCTCGATGTCATCGCCGATCATGATCGTTTCGTCGCGTTGTCGTGATAGCACCAACATCCTCGGCTCCTTCCTTGGCCATGCGGATGCGCCGGGTCGCAAACATAGGTCCGCGAGATCACAGTGGCCGTCCCATTTCAACCCGCAGTAAGCGCCGGGAAAACGCCTGCCGAACAACACAGCAATTCCGCTGCCAACTCGTTCAGTCGGTCCGTCTCCGTTCGCTTCAGGCGGCCGAATCGGGAATCCCGGATCGGTTCTGGCCTGTTCTCTGTATGATCGCCCAGCCTGTGATTATAAAGCATTTCACACTACTCTTGCCAGTCGGCCAGGCTAGGCGCTCTTGCTCGCGACGGCAGAAGGCCGAGGAATCCGCATCAGCGGGTGCCGCGTCGAATATCGTTTGTCGCTCAGCACCAACTGCTTAGCCTCGCGAGTTTCCACATTTATCACCACCGGACCCTGAAAATTCCCGATCAGCAAATCGTCCACTTTGTTGACAATCACGAATACCTGGGCCCCATCGGGGTTTTTCAGCCCAATCTGGTCTAGCTCCTCGGTCTTGACCGGAGCCCGGTAATCCGGCACAAACAGCCGCGGATCGCAGACCACAAAAGCCAGATCCGCCCGGGTGACGGCCTGAAGCCAGTAGAACCCGCTGCCCTCGGCGGTCTGGATCAGGGCGTAATCTTTCTCGTTTGGAAATCCCAGAACTCCGAATTCGAAGTGGATGAAGCGATTCTCGTCAACTTCGGTGGGTCCAAACCGCGACGTTTCAATCATCATCGCAGGCACTCCTCATTGTGGTCCGTTTTACAAAGTTGCTGATCGCCTGATGCGATCACCCACGGCATCCATGCCATCGGGCGACATTCCTCGTCGGCAACATCAAAGCCTCATCGATCGAACCTCATCGATGGATCAAAGAAGTAGTCAGTAATCAGTAGCCAGTAGCGAGTAGTCGGTAATTCGGTGTCGGCGGATCGCAAGTCGTGCCGCAAAACCGAGATTGAATAATACATCGCATCACTCTCCGAAACGTTCGCTCAATCGCCACAAGGACCGACTGACGCTTGGCTTCCCGCTACTCGTTACTCGCTACTCGCTACTGACTGCTCACTACGATAAAAAGTTCAACAACGACAAATCCAACGTCTGTCCCGATGCCAGCAGACTGGCCTGCAGCGCCGTTTGGGTCTGCTGAAAGCGGGTAATTGCTTCCGCAAAATCAAGATCCCTGACTTCCGACAACAACAGAGTCGTCGCTTCGACGGCCTCCAGGGTTTGCTGCCCGCGCGATTCGATGGCCCGCACCTCCGCGCCGAGCCGGCCCTGGACGCGCGTCACGTCGGTGAGCGCTTCGTCGATCTTGCCGGCGGCTTTGGTGATCTCACGCTCGTCGCCGACGAGCAGCGCCTCGCGAAGTTCGATCAGCGCGCTGAAAGTGCCGCCCACCTTCACGCCGCCGACCTCGCTGCCGACAACTTCCGTCGCCGCGGCATCGATATCTCCGTCGAGGCCCAGGTCGAGGATCGCGTCCGAAAAGTTCAGTCGGTTGATCTGCAATCCGCCCGCTCCGCCGGTCGTGTCCGCAATACGGATGCCGTTGCCCGTCCCAGACAATGACGCCGCAATGCCGACACCCGCTGCCGTCGCCGCGGTGTTGATTAGGTCAATGACGTCCTGGATCGTCGAAGCCGAATCCAGATTGACTGCCACGGTGCTGCCGTCCTTGGCCACGATCTCCAGATCGTCCTCGCCCTCGGTGCGCCGTACGCCGTCGCCGAAATTCAAGTCATCAAGGAGCGTGGTCGTGTTCAGCGTGCGGATGCCCAAGTCCGCCGCGGCGGTCGCGCCTTCCTCGAAGATGGACATCACGCTGCCGGATACTTCGTTCAGCACATCGATGCCCGTGCCCGCGTCGTTGATCAGCGCCCGCACGCCGATGCCCGTATTGTTGATCGTGTTGACGATGTCCTGCACGGTTTCAGCAGGCGTCAAGTCAATCGACACAGTATGACTGCCGTTAGTGATGCCGAAGGTGCTGCCCGCGAAGTCCAATCCCGCGCCGCCCAGCAGGTCCGCGATCGGCGTGCTGTTCGTAACCCGCCGGTCGAGGTCCAGCCCTTCAATGACCGCGCCCGTGGGCGTACTGGTAAGAATCCCCAGGTCGCTGGCCAGTATGCCGTTTTCGAGAGTGGTGATTGCCACGTCGTCGCCGGGCGTGATCCGAATGCCATTGCCCGCCGCGTTGAGATCAGCGGTCAACCCCGAGCCAACCCCGGCAGCGGTACGGTTGATTATGTCGATGATTTGACCGATCGACGTTGCGGCGGTCAGATCCACCGTCCATGTCCCCGCAGGCCCGTTCTCCGTGAACCGCAGACTCCCCAACCGGATGCCCAGTCCATTGGCGCCGTTCAGTTCGTCCAGGCGCGTGTCGCGCGTCACCGCCGGATCAAGGTCCACACTCCCCTGCACCCGGTCGCTCAGCAGACCGAACACTTCATGGGCCGTGAGGTTGTATTCGTCGTTGCCGTCGAACGCCAGCCGCGCGCTGAGCGTCCCCGTATCGCCGACGTAGCGCAGGCCATCCAGCTCGGAGCGCAACGGCTGCGTCGTCACATCGCGACCGCCGAAGAGGTACAGTCCCAGGAACTGCCGGTTGGCGGTGCTGGCCATTTGTTGCAGTATGGCGTCGATCTCGATCGCCGCAGCCTGACGCTCTTCCGGCAGCGACAGCGAACCGACCGCGCCACTGGCCAACTGTTCCACTCGAATCAACGAATCCGTAACGTCCGTCAGCGCCGCGTCCGTGGCGTTCAGGAAATCGCCGGCGAAGCGAATGTTCTCCAGAACCTGCTGCTGGCTCTCTTCGACTTCCGTCAATTTCAGCAGGCGCGAAGCCTGGCCCGGATTGTCGCTGGGAACGCGCACCGCCAGGCCCGTACTCAACTGCATTTGCTCCTTGAACAACGACGACAGCAGCTTCTGCTGCTGGAAGATGAAGTTGTCCAGTGCCATGTTCGATGAGATTCGCATGAATCACCTTCGGTACGTTGCGAAATCCGCTAATGCGCGTCGCCGCCCTACCTCGCGATGGACAGCAACTCCGCAATCAATCGATCGATAATACTCGTAAACCGTGCGGCGCCCTGAAACGCGCGTTCATAGCGCAGCAGGTCGACCGCCTCTTCATCCAGGTTGACGCCGCTGATGCTGGCGCGCTGCTGCTGCAGCGCTTCGCTCGTCGCGGCGGCGCCGTCGAGCCGGGCGGCGGCCGACGCCGTTTGCACGCCCATTTCGCCCAGCGTTTGATTGTAGAAATTGAACACCGTCACGTTGTTCAGTTCGGCCACGTTGTTGTTGCCGGCATCCGCCAGCAATCCCATATTGGCGCCGTCGCCGTTAATGTTGACGGCCGACGCCGCGAGCAACTCCGGCCGCGCCGCAATGACGTCATTGACCGCGATGTCCGAAGCATCGATGCCCTGGAAGAGCGTGTTGATGCCCAACGCCGCGAGCACGTTGGACGTGTCGTCCCGGGCGGCCGCACCGTCGTGCCCGAAGGTGATCTCGAAACCCGCGTCGGCCGTAAGCGTGAGCTTGCCGTCCACGCCCACGGCTGCAGTGAGATTGGCCACCGTGCCGTCGATCTGCGCCGCCAGGCTGTTCAAGGTCGTGTCGTCGCCGTTCTGTCCGTCCAAATCAACATCGATCCGGTAACTGACCGTCTGTCCGCCGGCCGTGTCCGTGATGGATACGAAGAAGCTCCCGGTCTGGGGCACGAACGTCAGCCCGGCCGCCGAATCGTTGAGGGCCAGCGTCGGGTCCGTCACCGCGTACGTGCCGGTCACGCTCCCGAAGCCGTCCAGCCCCTGGCCATTGGTGTGAATCTCGTTCAAAGCGGAGATCAGCCCAACCGCAAGTCGGTTGACCACATCCGCAGCGCCGGTCACATACGTATCACGCGCCGTGATCAGACCTTCCAATAGTCCGCCGCGAATCTCGGCTTGTCCGCTGTTGTCACCGAAGTGGACTTCCTCCCGAACCAGGTCGCCATCGACCACCGTCTGGGTCGTCAATCCGCGCGAGTTCCCGAACTGCACCAGCGTTTCGTTGCCGACGAACACGCTGACCGTCCCGCTCTCCTGCGTCCGCACGGTGATTTCAACGATTTCACCCAGTTCGCGCAGCAGCGCGTCACGCGTATCGCGCAGCGCCCCGGCGATCTGGCCGCCGGCTTCGGCCTCGACGACTTGAATGTTGAGATCCGCGATTTGCCGGGCCAGCTCATCCGCCTGCTGCACCGACGCGACAATCTGGGTGTTGAGTTCGTCGGACAGCCCGCTCAGGCCCTGCTGCCGGATACGCAACGCGTCGGCCAAAGCTGAGGCGTTGCCAATGGCCACGCTGCGCAGGCCCACTTCCGTCGGATTGTTCTGCACGTCCTGGAACGAGTTGAACAGCCGGCTCATCATGGTCGAGAGGTCGTTTTCGGTCAGTTCATTGAAGCTCGTCTCGATCTGCGTCAGTGTATTGCTTTGGATTCGCGCGCTTTCGGCATCGCCCAGCGCCAAACGCAATCGACCTTCCAGTGCCTCGTTGATGATGCGCTCCAGCGAAGTCAGGGCCACCCCGCCTCCGGGTTGGATGCCCCCGGGCAGGGGCGCACCGATGACCGGCTGCAAAACCGCACGCTGGCGCGTGTAGTCCGGATTGGCGGCGTTGGCGATGTTGTTACCCACCACTGACAGCGCGCTCTGGTAGCTCGTGATCGCGCTCTGCCCGATGTGCAATGCTGTATTTATCAATCCCATGAGCCGCTCAATTCTGTCTGGTTATCCCACCGCGTCGATGACCTGTGCCGCCACCGACTGCGGCCGATCGCCGTCGCGCACGTACACCGGCGGTTGCACAATGCCCTGCGTAATTTGCCCGAAAACGGCACGGTAATGCTCCAGCATTCGGCCGGCGAACTCGCCGACCACCGCGTTGACCTTGGTGATCTCCTTTAGCAGCGCCGACAACCGCTCGCCCGCAACCAGCAGTTTCAACTTCTGCTGCTCGTCCACACGACTCGCCAGCCGGCGAATCGAGAGGCGCCGCGCCTCTTCTTCGTCGATGCCCAGGTCGCGCCCAATCAGCACCATCAAGCGTCGCCGCAAGCCTTCGCGATCAGCGATGCGGCCGGCCAACTCGCCTTCGCGAGCCACGCATTCATGGATCGTGTCCACGCCGTTCTGCCGCATGGCGACCAGCTTGCGTTGCAACACTTCGAGCAGCTCCTCGTGCAACCCCGTTAATTCGATCAGCAAGTTCCCCAGATCTCGCAAGCGATTCTGGAATCGTGCCGCATCCTCACGCCCCAAGGGGCCGCAAGCTTCAGCCTGCGCGATACCACGCTGATCGCATTCGCGTTGCTGCTGTGCTGTTTTGTCCTGCATTCGATCACTCATGCTCGATTATCCCACCACGTCCACGCCTGCTCTTGGCGCCGGCGCGTTCGGAGCATCGTCCTCATCCGGCAAATAGCGCTTCGCCATCCGCGCGTAAATCTCATCCACCAGCCCAAACCGCGACGACTTCGCAGCCCGCTCCGCAAAAATGACATCCAACTGCGCCGTGAACATTTCCTCACCCCGACCGCCGTGGCCGATCTCGCCCTTGAGCGTGCTGTTGTGCGCCGATTGCAGCAGCGTTTGGAAAAACGTGATCCCGACCAACTGCTCCGCTGCATGGCGCAGTTCGACCAGCTTGGTTTGGTTCTCGCGCTGCGCTTCGGTGGCCGCACTGGCGAGAGGGTTGGTTGTAGCCGGGCTTACGGTCATGACTATTCCTTGTAGATGATCTCCGCGTGGATGTTGCCCATGCTGTGCAGCGCTTCGATGACTGCGATCCGATCGTTGATCGGCACCCTGATTTGATTCAATTGCTGCAACAAGGCGCTGAGCACCGGCCCACTCTGGTTGCCGGGGTCCACGCCGATGAAGCTCTGCTCGTCGGTCGCCGGCGGCTGAATCTGGCCTTCGGCATCGCGGGTGATGCTGATGGTCAATCCCTTGACCGTGAAAATCGTGGGCGAAATCGTTACCTCGCCATCAAGGGCGATGATCTGCTTGGCCCGATTGATCACAATCCGGGCGCTCTTTTCAGGCAGCAGGATGGTGAGCTTTTCGATCTCGTACAGGAATGGGACCGGATCGTCGGTGTAGACTTCCGGCACGCGGACGACCACGTTCTTGGGATCCATCGACATGGCCAACTGCGTATCGCGGAAGGTTTCGCCGAGTTCCTGATTGACGGCGTGGGCGATGGCCGACGCCATGCCGAAGCCCTCGTGCGTGGTGTGGATGACCAGCGTCACATACATTTGCCCGGCTTTCAGCCACGAACCGTGAATCCTGAAATCAGAAAGCAGATCGGTCCCGGATGCGAGATAAGAGACCATGGCATCTTCTTCGAGTATGAGTCCGCCGCGGACGATGGCGTTGACCTTCGAAGCGTCCGTGACGGTCAGCTCGAGCGGCCCCATGGCGAAACCGATGATCGTCTTGTCGATGAGCGAATGATGCTGCAGCGCCGCCGACAGGAGCCGCCCGCCTGCCAGACTCTTGCACGCCCCCATCGCCGACACTTGCACGTCGAGCCGATCGCCCTCGCGCGCCCCGCCTTCGGGCAATTCGGCGTGAATGGTGACCAACGCGACATTCTTGGTGTTCTTGAGGTCTTCCAGTTGAACCACCGGATTGGCATAGTTCTTGAGCCAACTGGCCAGCGGTTGCATGGTCTGCTTGTAGCTGTCGCCGTCGCCGGTGCCCGCGAGTCCGACGACCAAGCCGATCCCCTGCAAGCGATTGACACGCGGACCTTTGAACTTGGCCACGTCGGAGATGCGCGCGTTGACTTGCCCGAACACCGCAGACGGTGTCCAGAAACACGCCAACAGCACAACGATGCAACCTGTCAAGTTCCTCATAGTCTGCCTCACTGGAGCGACTCGCAATGCTCAAGGAGCCGCGGGCTTTTAGCCCGCGCGGCCCCGCATACCGGGAGTCGCTTCCGATCTCGTTCAGATCGGGTTCATCCAATCAAACAGCCGCGTCAGCCAACCGCGTTTGGCGGCATCACGCAGCGCACCTTTATGCTGAAGACTAATCGTCTGGTTGAAAATCTGCGTACTCAGGATCGTGTTGTCCGGCGACACGTCGCGGCTGCGGCACACGCCGGTGAACGCAATGGCCTGTAATTCACGGTCAACGAGAATCTTGGTGTCCGGACCGCTCGCGAGAACCAACAGGCCGTTCGGCTTGATGTCGATGATCTCGACGGTCAGCCGAAACGTGAGGTCGTCCCTGCGTTCCGACTTGCCCTCGCCCTGCAACTCGGTCTTCACGCTGAAGTCGATGCTGGGTTGGCCATCGGTGAAACTGGCCGGCGCCAGATGGCCGTTCAGCATGCGCACGAATGCATCGATCTTGCTGTCCATCGAGTACTCGCGGTCGGTTTCCAGCTTGGACTTGCTCTTGTAGATCTTTTGCTCGCGAACGATGACCGTGATCAAGTCATGCACCTTGAACTCATTTGGCGATTTGGTCTTCACCGCGAAAAGCGAGGCTTGCTCCAATTCGGGATTGAGCGGTCTCACTCTGTCGAAATTCTGCGCTCCGTTTGCGTCCGATGGCGGCTTCCTTTTGGCATTCTCGGCAGCCAAACGGCTCTTCTCCAGCGCCCCGATATACATGGAAGAACTCTGCGCCCGAACCTCGCCCGCTGCAACAAACAGCAACAAACCCAGCGCCAACGCCACATAGCGATTCGCGAAGGAGCCGCGGGTCCCGGCGCGCCGGGAGAATCCCGACTTGTCGGGAGCCCGCGCGGATGTTGTGACTGTTTGACGTGCAGCACTGTGCGACAATTCATCGTAATTCGCAATCGCGTAATTCCGCAGTCCCCACATCGCGAAGCCCGGCCCCATGTCGTAATGGGCGCGCACTTTCGGATAGCGCGCGACAATGTTGATCAGCGCCGTCAGCTCGCTGAACCCGAAGACGTGTACGACTGTCTTTCGCTTCTTGAGCACGTCAAAGTTGACGTGTGGCAGGATCCGTGCCAGCCATGCGCCCCCGCGAACGGAAACGATGGCTGAAATGCGATCGTCGGCCAGCGCCCGCTCGATGTCCCGGGCGCGTGCGGCATCGTCGCTCCGCCCGCCCCGGCGCTCATCGACTTTGGCCTCGAAGAGTTTCACGTTCGCCGTCACTTTGTAGTCCGGACCGACGGC
>JADFJZ010000405.1 GCA_022565195.1 Planctomycetota bacterium
ACTCACCCAATACGCCGACCAAATCCGCTAAATCAAGGAGCCGCAGACTAAAGTCTGCGGCTCCTTGGATGTTTTGGGACAGAGCCTAGTGCTCTTTGCACATGGGTTGATGCACCGCCGCGCAATTCCGGGTGGCATTCACCCCCGCAGAGTCACTATCATAAACCATCATGCGTCTGCGCGTCTTGACCTACAACATCCACAAAGCCGTCGGCGTGGACCGTAAGTTCCGCCCCGACCGCATCATTGCCGTTCTCGAATACTACAACCCGGATATCGCCCTGCTCCAGGAGGTCGAACACGGCACACCGCGGGCAGGGCACATGTATCTCGCGACTGAGATCGCCAGCGCCCTGCGCTACGACTACCATGCCTTCGGAATCAACGTCTATTTGAAACGCGGTAAGTACGGCAACGCCACGCTGTCGCGTTTTCCAATTGGAAGGCAGCACAACATCGACCTGTCGCTGCGCTGGCGCAAGCGCCGCGGCGCCCAGCACACCACGATTTCCGTGCCCAACGGCAATCAACAGATCGTGCTGGAGGTGTTCAATGTCCACCTCGGGCTGTCCGCCACCGAGCGCCGCGCTCAGATCCGCCGCCTGCTGGCCTCGCCGCAGATCGCCCACCTGCGGCTGGACCAGCGCTGCCTCATTGCCGGCGACATGAACGACTGGCGCGGCGTGCTCAGGCGGCGGCACTTCAGCAAGGAGGGATTCACTTGTGCCACCAACCGTTGCCCCGGATCACGGCGCTCGATCAAGACCTATCCCAGCTACGCCCCGACCGGCGGGTTGGACAAGATCTTCCATCGCGGCCACCTCAAGCTGCTGCACGTCCACCGCAGCCGCCTCAAGCTCGCCAAAGTCGCCAGCGACCATCTGCCCGTCATCGCGGATTTCCAGATTTGACCGAGTACGCGGCGGGCCATGGCACACTGCGGTCCGATAAATGTCAATCTACGTGTACGCCGCGCCGTGTGGGGATCGGCGTGCAAACAATCCCCATCGGAGCCGCGCTTTGTGCAGGCGCCAGGTCCAAAAACCGATAATTCCATCAACTCCGTGTGGTTGGCGGTGCTCTGCGTATCGTACGCTTCATCAGGAAGCGTCCCGCACGCACGAGGATCGTCATTAAAACCAGGCCCACGACGAAGAATCTCGCGAGATTTCTGTCATGGCAGATCGGTCGGAGAAATCCAGACAGGTGAGTGCTTCGCGCCCGAGCAAGGGCGTGGGCGCTGTGCTGCGCGGCCTGCAATTCAAATGGACGCTGCTGCTGACGGTCTTCATGTTCGTGCTGGCGATCGCCGGCGACACGCTCATTGGCCGAAGTACGGAACGCCTGATCAGTCGCCAGCAGAGCGTCGGCGCGCTCCAGCAGTGTGAGATGCTGGCGGCGGCGGCGGCGCCCAATCTGCAGAACAGCGACCGCGTCAGACTGGATCAAGTGGCCCGGAATCTGATGGCCGACACTTCGATTCTGTACGTGGAGTACTATTCGAGTTCGGGAAAACTACTGGTGGAACGGCGCCGCGGCTCAGCCACGCCTCCGCCGCTGGGCCCGGAGTCCTCGAGGGCGTCCGTTGCGAGCCGGACCAACAGGACGTTCTGGTATCCGCCGACGGAGCACATGCCGTTGTTTGTGGATGTCGTGCAGGCGGCGTCGCTGCCCACGCCCAGCCGGGATGCGTTGCCAGCCGGCATGGACCCCGGGGTCGGCTACGTGCGCGTCGGCTTCGACCTGTCCGGCATACAGGCCAGCCTGTCGAACTTTCTGCAGAGAGTCCGCTACGTCGGCATTTGTTCCATTCTCTTGATCATTCCGCTGGCGTTCATGATCGTGCGACGCGTGGCAGCGCCGATCAACGAATTGGGCAGCATCGTGACGCAGTTCGCCGGCGGCAATTATCGAATCCGTTCCGAAATCCGGCGCAGCGACGAAATCGGGCATCTGGCCACCGCCTTCAACTCCATGGCCGACGAACTGGCGGTCTCGAACAACCGCATGGTCAAGCTCAACGCCGAGCTGGAAGACCGCGTCTTGCAACGCACCCGCCAGCTCAAGGACCTCTCCGAGCGTGATCCGCTGACCGGGCTGTACAACCGCCGGCACCTCAACGAGATCCTATCGCGGAGGTTCTCTGAGGCCGAGCGCTACGGCAATGACCTGTCCTGCATGATGATCGACTTGGACAATTTCAAGAAAGTCAACGACCAGTTCGGCCACGAAATGGGCGACAATCTGCTGATCCTGACCGGCTCGGTGATTTCTTCACAGATGCGTGGCGCCGACGTCGGGGCGCGTTTCGGCGGCGATGAGTTCTGCATCCTGCTGCCGCAGACCTCGGCGGAGCAGGCCCGGCAGGTCGGCGAGCGGATTGTCGCGAAGTTCGCCGAGGAGCTCCAAAAGCGTATCCCCGAACACGCCGCGGGCTTCGGCATCAGCGTGGGGGTCGCGGGCATGAAGGAACTTAACTTGGTCGGGCATGACGAACTGATCAAAGGGGCGGACCAGGCCCTCTATGAAGCCAAAGCAGCCGGCAAGAACTGCATTCATCTCGCCGTAACGCTCGC
>JADFJZ010000406.1 GCA_022565195.1 Planctomycetota bacterium
CGCAGCCTCCATGCTGGCGGGGTTGGCGTTGTAGCAATCGTTGATCACCGTGATTTTGCCGCGGCGCTGCATTTGGAGACGCATTTCCGGCAATTTGAAAGTGGCCAATCGCCGGATGATGTCCTCGCTGCTCATGCCCAGCCGCCGGGCGACGGCGTATGCCGCCAGAGCGTTGCCGGCGTTGTGCCGGCCCGGAATCGGCATGGTTACCGCGAAGCGCCCGTTGATCGAGAAAGAAATCGATGCGCCGTCTGAAACGACTTGCTCCATTCGCAGGTCGGCGTGCGGATCCGTCCCGGTCGATACGACGGTGAGGCCGGACGAACTTCGCAGCCGGTCACGCACGCGAGGTTGGTCAATGTTGACAACCGCCAAACCGCCGCGACGGATTCGATCAAGGAGCGACAGCTTCTCGGCAATCACGCCGTCAATGCTTTTCAAGCCCTCGAGGTGAACCGCGCCCACGGACGTGATGACGCCGATATCGGGCGCGATCAGCGAGGCAAGCTGCCCGATTTCACCGGGGTGGTTTGTTCCCACCTCGACGACCAGAAACTCATCGTCAGCCTCGCTCGAAAGCAGCGTCAGCGGCACGCCGATGTGATTGTTGTAGCTCTTGTGCGCGCTGCGGCCTCGCTTTTGGGCAGACAGGACATGGCCGATCATTGCTTTTGTGGTGGTCTTGCCGTTGCTGCCGGTGACCGCGATGACATCGGCGGAGACTTGACGCCGATGATAGGCGCCGAGCCGGCCCAGGGCGGCGACGGTGTCGTCGACACTGATGACGCGCGATCGGAAAGCAGAGTCCGCGAATCGCTCGGCACTTGATACGACGGCCCAGGAAGCGCCCTTCTCAAGCGCCTCACCGACATAATCGTGGCCGTCGAACCGTTCGCCCTTGATCGCGAAGAAAATGTCGCCCGCAGCGACCGTTCGCGAGTCGATCGACACGCCGGTTACGGTGCCGGGCGTGATCTCCGAAAGCGGCCGGCCGTTGATGGCGGTCAGTATTTCATCGAGTGTCAGTGGTTTCATACTTCCGCCGCAGCCTCCGTGGTTGGGCAGCGAAAAATGCCTCCACGGCTTCGATGTCGTCAAAGTGCAATCGTTCCGTTCCCACGATTTGGTAGTCTTCGTGGCCTTTGCCGGCGATGAGCACGACGTCGTTGCGTTCGGCGTTCTGGAGCGTTGCGTGGATGGCCCGGAGCCTGTCTTTTTCGATCGTGACTCGCTTGAGATTGCCGTCGAATCCGGTCAGCACGTCGTTGATGATCGCCATTGGGTCTTCGGTTCGTGGATTATCACTGGTGACGACGACCCGATCAGCGTGCCGGGCGGCCACCGAGGCCATGCGTGGCCGTTTGCTCCTGTCTCGATCACCGCCGCATCCAAAGACGCACCATAACTTCCCGCGGGTCAGCGGCCGAAGGGCAGTGAGGACGTTTTCCAGAGCGTCGTCCGTATGTGCGTAGTCCACGAAAACGGAGAACGGTTTTCCAGTCGGCTCGGCGCGCTGCAATCGGCCGGGGATCGTGCGCGCGCTATCGAGCGCTCTGCGTATCGTTTCAAGGTCAATGCCGAGTGCCATTGCGGTCGCAGCCGCAGCCAGAGCATTGCTGATGTTGTGCCGGCCGATCAGAGGCAGGCACACGGGGCCTTGGTTTCCGGCCAGGTTCAGCGTGAAACGACTGCCCTGGATATCGCTGCGGATCGCGGCCGCCCGGACATCGGCCGGTTGCTCGATGCCGAAACTCACGACGCGGGCGTCGCAATCAGAGACGATTTCACGGCTGCGGACATCATCGGTGTTGATCACGGCGTGGCTCGTTGCCGGGAGATCGTCAAACAGCCGTTTCTTGGCGCGGAAGTAGCTGTCGGTGTTCTCGTGATAATCCAAGTGATCGCCGCTGAGATTCGTGAACACCGCCGCCTCAAAAACGACTCCGTCCGTACGATGTTGGTCGAGCGCATGGCTGGACACTTCCATGACGGCGTATCGGGCGCCGTGCCGATGGGCTTCGACGAGGAATTGTGCGAGTTGAATCGGGGGCGGCGTGGTCCAGGGTGCGTCAAGCTGGCGGCCGACGAGATCATACTCGATCGTGCCCAACAGCGCCGTCGAATGACCTGCTTCCTGCAATACGTTGCGAATCAAGTGGCCTGTCGTGCTCTTGCCATTGGTGCCGGTGACGGCGATGACGTGGAGATCGCCGTTCGCCTGCAGCGCTTCGAGTCCGCTGTGGGTGGCCGCCAGCTTGGCCAGCGTCTGCCGCGTATTGGCGACGACAATGTTGGGCACGCGCTCATCGATTCTGCTTGGGTCGCTGAGCACGACGGCGCCGGCGCCGGAGTCGACCGCCTGTGTAATGAACCGATGACCGTCCTCGGCCGTGCCATCGATTCCGGGGGACGCGTGCCGGAGCCGATGACGCTGCTGCTCTTCGGCGCTGGGCTGGCGGCAATCGGCGTCACGCGCCGGCGCGCCAGCTAAGAGCACCTCGCGCTTGTTTGTGAAAGAGGTTTGGACTCCTTGGTCCAAACCTCTTTTTTCGTTGTGCGTCAGCCATGACGC
>JADFJZ010000016.1 GCA_022565195.1 Planctomycetota bacterium
CGCATCGATAGGCCGATTCCGACCTCAAGCGAACATTGTCATGAGAACGCCCTCCTCGCAACGGCACAAGAGCAAAGGCTCTCCTGACCTCCTTTCCGCTCGGATAGGGCGATAGGGAATCCTAATAATCGCTGGTCTTGGCGTTTCGATCTTGCAGCACCAGGGTTGCTGGTGGTAAATTGGTAAGTGCTTCACACCCGGCGAGCAAAGAAACTGTCTGAGGGAGGTCGTTCATGCGTGGATTGCGATCCTGCTTTGCGCAAATGTCAGTCCGGTCGCTCGTCATCGCGTTCGTCGTGCTCGCGTATCTGCCCGGCTCCGTCGGGGCGGCTCTCGCCGCGCCCGTCCTCGGTGACGTCGTTGAAGTGACGCGCTCGCCGCAGGATCCTGCGTTGAATTTGTTGGACCGGGTGATCCTGGAGCAGATTCTAGCAACGAAGCCGAATGTGACGCTCCGGGGGTTCGCGCTGGGTACTGAGATGAGCGTCGACCTGGAGCTTTCCCGTTTCCGCGTCACGACTGCAGGTACGCGGTTTGTCGTTGGGGGGCGCACCGAGGATGAACTGTTCGCGTTTGATCCGGATCGCGTTCTGCTGCTGCGGGGGCACGTGGCAGGTCGGGCGGGGTCGCGCGTCGTGCTGGCGCTCTCCGAGCATGGCAGCACCGGCCTAATCGACCTCGGAGCCGGCGAGGCCGGTTCAAAAGGAAATCGTCGCTATCAAGTTTCGGGAGGCCCGACGAGCGATGGAACCTCCGATGTGGTCCAATTGCGCGTCTCCAGTCTGCCCAGTCTTGACGGCGTGTTCCCGGGCGTCTCGCTCTGTGGCGTGTCTGATTCCGCCGGCGCAGCCAGTTCAACCGGCGCAGCCAGTTCAACCGGCGCAGCCGGTTCAACGCGCTTCGCGGGCGTCGGGTCGTTGCGCCGCCCGGCCGGCGAGGGCGCTCCTCTGCCGGAAGTAACTCAGCAAGTCGAGTTGGCCATCGAGACCGACTATGAGTTCTACCAATTGTTCGGCGACCTGGACGCCGCGGCTGCTTATGTGGTCGAACTTTATGCCGTGGTCAGTGACATCTTCTTGCGCGACGTGAACACGCGGATGGTCTTGACGTTCGTGCGTCTGTGGGACACGCCCGACGATTTGTTCAACGAGCCCAGTCCGATAGGCCCGTTCCGGCAGTATTGGAACAAGAACATGGGTGAGGTTCATCGCGACGTGGCTCAGTTTCTGTCCGGCCGGCGCGATATGCCCTACGGCGGCTCTGCGTACCTCAATGCGCTGTGCGGTGGCACCGGCTACTCCGTGGTCGGCTACATCCTCGGATTTTTCTCAGATCCGGCTTTGCCGGGCGTTCATCAATACGACATCTTCGTGACGGCTCACGAACTGGGTCACAACTGCGGCACGCTGCACACTCACAATTATGGTGTCGATACTTGCAACGACCTCAACGGCCCGCCGCAACGCGGCACAATCATGAGCTACTGTAGCCAGACGGTCAGCGGCGGAAATTCGGTGACCGACTTGCGCTTTCATGTCGCCACGCAGGGGTATATGAGGGACCATATTTTCGAAGTCGAGTGCGTGGCGAGCGATTGCAACGGCAACGGCATCGACGACGAAATTGATATCGCCGACGAGACCAGCGCGGACGCGAATGCCAACGGCATCCCCGATGAATGCGAGGACTGCAACGGCAACGGTGAGCTGGACGAGGACGATATCGCCGGAGGCGAGAGCACGGATCTGAACGGAAACGGAGTTCCGGACGAGTGTGAGGCGGATTGCAATGGGAACGGAGTGCCGGATGATCTGGATATCGAGGGCGGCCTGTCCGAGGACCTGGACGGCAACAATGTGCCCGATTCGTGCCAGGAAGATTGTGATCAGGACGGCGTGTCGGACTACAACCAGATCCAGTCGGACATGAGCCTGGATATCGACCGCAATGCTGCCCTGGATGCGTGCCAAGATTGCGATGGTGACGGCGTCAGCGATTTGGACGCTCTGGGCGGCACGCGTAACGTGTGGGTCGCGTCGCTGGGCGGCAGCACGGATATTTATGAGTTCCATGCGCTAAGCGGCGTGCGTGTAAAACTTTCCGACCCTTCTTTTGTCGATAGTGGCCAGGATGTGGTCATCACGCCCGAGGCGCGCATCTTCGTTTCCAGCGCCTTCGGCGATCGGATCGTCGAGTTCGATGCGGCCGGTGCGTATGTCGGCGACTTCGTTGTGGCCGGCAGCGGGGGGCTGAACTACCCGACCGGCATGGTCATCGCCCCCACCGGCAACCTCCTGGTTGCGAGCAGGGACACCGACAGCGTACTGGAATATGACGGCCAGAACGGCGATTTTCTCCGCGTCTTCGTGGAAGCTGAATCGGGCGGCCTGAACGGGCCGTTTGGCCTGGCGTTCGGCCCGAACGGGAACCTGTTCGTGACGAGCAGCGACAATCGGGTGATTGAATACGACGGCGAGACCGGCGTTTTGGTCGGCGAGTTTGTCACTGCCGAAGACAACGGCGGTTTGCTCACGCCGCGCGGTTTGCTGTTCAAGCCCGACGGCAATCTGATTGTGGCGAGCTTCGAGGGGGATGAAGTCCTCGAGTACGATGGAGCCACCGGGGCTCACGTGGGCAAGTTCAACATCGGCGGGACCGAACAAGTACTGGTAGTGGATGGGCCCTGGGGTCTGCGCCTCGGCTGGGACGGCCAAGTGTACATCAGCCGGCATTTCTCGGGTGGTGACGGCTTCGATGGGGGAGGCCATGATGATGGCGACGGGCACGGCGGCCTGCGCATCCAGGAGCTACACGTCAACTCCACGCGGATCTATGTGTTCAATGCCGAGACGGGCTGGTTCATGCGATCGTATATTCTGGGCAACGACACGGGTTTGTCCTTTCCGACCGGATTTGACTTCATGCCGGATGTGGGCGGTGACTGCAATTTCAATTTCGTGCCTGATTCCTGCGACATTGCTTCCGGAACCAGCGGGGACCTCAACGCCAACGGCACGCCGGATGAATGCGAATGCCCTGCGGATTTGAACGGCGACGGCATGGTCGGACCGTGGGATCTGGCTTTGCTGCTGGGATCCTGGGGTCCGTGCGGATCGCCCTGTGTGCCGGGCGTCCCGTTCAACGGTTGCGCCTCCGATATGACAGGCGACTGCACCGTGGGTCCGCTCGATTTGGCCCTGATCCTCGGTGCCTGGGGTCCGTGCCCATCGGAGGGCTGAGGTCGGTGCTCGACATTCAATTGCCGACAACCTGATCCCAAAAGGCAGCAGTTATTGCGAGCGGTAGTATCCGTCTGGTCATCTCTTTGTACGCCGTAGGGGTCTCATTGACACAAGCCCCAAGAACCGAGCAAGACGGCCAGATCGAACGCCCCGATGAAACCGTTTTCGTCAGCATCGAGGCAAGCGCTGTCGGGCGTCACCGGGCCCCAGGCGCCCAGCAGAATCGCCAGGTCAAAGGCTCCCGTATTACCGCTGCCGTCGCTGTCGGTCGGGCAGTCACCGCAGTCGGAGTCGGGCAGCGTCACCAGGAGCGAGACGTTGTCAAAAGCGACATTGTAGCTCCAGCCCTCGGCACCCACGGTGATCTGAAGGATGAGGTCCATGAATGGATCCGCTTGCAGAAGGTCAAATGTTCGATGCTGCCAGATCCCCGCAGGGATCTGCTCCGCGAGCGGCAGCGGATCAGGTTCATGAGACGGATCGACATCCGTATAGAAGGATCTGCGGATCGTATAGAGCTGCCCTTGATCATCCTGATAGTCGACCCACACATTGGCCGGATAGACATTCCACAGGTTGTACTCTGCAAAATTGTGTGTATAGATCAACACATCGAAGCTCAAGGTCAGCGCTTCGGCGGAACTTGCCTGAACAGCGAGCACCTGATCAACGACCAGAGAACTGTCACTGTCAGCGTCCGGTCGAGAGATGTTCAGCGCGTTTTCCATGCTCAGAATGTTGATGACGTTCCACTCGGGCTCCGGCGCCGACTTGGAACTTGAGGTAACGGTCCATCCGGGAGGTCCCAGCTCCCCGGGCTCCCCGTCGAAGCCCCCATTGTCCACCGATTCCGCCTCCGCGTCCGTGTGCCCGCCTTCGTAGGCCCCCATGTCCACTTGGGGCAGGGCGCAGCTTCCACCATCCGTCACGTTCGGATCGTCCTCGAAGCGACGATCGCCTTCGCGGTCGTAGCCGACCAATGAGGGAACAGCCTCGTTGTTGGCTATATCGATGCAGGGAGAATTGAAGCTCAGGCGCAGGTCATCATCCTCCGTGCCGGCCTGGGCATCTCCACCGACCGCATCCAGGAACTTCGGATCGTAGTCGATGTTGCCGACACCTGAGTAGGCGCTGCCGTCCTCGGATGCATCCATGACGCAACTGTAGGTCACAGTCGGGCTGCCGCCGGCGACGTATATCTGGGCAGCGCTGTTGGTGGTACCGTTTTGATCTTGGTTGTTCCACAGAATGCAATTGATCACCTCTGAATCGCCACCTTCGTTGTAGATGCCCCCACCATTCGAACTCGCTGTGTTCTCGCTAAAAGAACAGTTGGTGATAGTCGAACCTCCGAAAGGCAGTGCGAGTCTATTGAGTGTCAGGCCTCCACCGTTGACAGACTGGTTGCCGCTGAACACACCGTTGGTGACCTGCGCACTGCTGTCCACGATATACATGCCGCCCCCGCGGAAGTCCGATTTGTTCCCGATAAAGGTGCAGCGCAGAAAGTGCGCATTGCTGCCGCCGGCGTACACACCGCCACCACTGCTCGTGGCCCAGTTATCTTCGATCAAACAATCGACGATGGTGGGGCTGCCCGCATCGATGAACATGCCGGCACCCACATGCGAATTGGCGTAGCCGCCTCTAATGGTAAACCCGTCCAGCACCGCCTGCCGGCCGACACTGAACCCCGTGACGACGTGCATGCTGTTGTCCGAGCGGTTGGAAAAGTTGGTGCCATCGTTGCCCAAGAGATCTCCTGTCAGGATACTTTGGTTGGTCGTTGGATCACGCTGATGGCGATAGGACTCCCCGTTGGGCCCGCCCGCGAACCCGCCATAGATTTCGACCCAGTCCTTGAGTTCGAAGCTGGCATTCTGATCTGTGCCGCTGTGGGGTTTGTACTCCCCGTCAGCGACCCATACCTCATCACCCGCCGCGGCGCCGGCCAGGCCGTCCTGCAGATCGCCGTACGCGTTGCTCCAGCTGCTGCCGTCATTGGCCCCGCCGGTGACATTGGCATCCACGTGGATGATGCTCCGCGTGTTGCGATTGACGGTGGCACGAATGTTGATCAAACCGTAGCCGACCAGATCATTCGAGGACGGATAGATTGAAGCGTTATTCAGCAGCGCACTTCTGACCTGCGTCGGTGTGAGGTTGGGTTCGGCTTCGAGGAGCGCTGCGGCAGCACCTGCCGCCACCGGGCTGGCCATGCTGGTGCCCCAGCTCACGTAGTAATCATTGCTGATTGTGCGGTTCGCATTATTCGCGTGGCCTGTCGTATCGCGTACCGAGATCGTCGCGGCGCCGGGTGCAACGCACTCGGGCTTGGTCATCCCATCGATGCGCGGTCCACGCGAACTGAACGGCGCCAGGCCGTCGATCGTAAATGACAGCGCGCCGGGATCCGAGCAGTTGCCCTGAGAATTGACCCACTGGCGGCGCTGGGCCCACGCCCCGACCGCGATCGCCTTGTCCGCCAGTCCCGGAGAGGTGATCGTGTAATTGGGATCCGCGTTGTCGAACGTGCCGTCCCCGCTGACGCGGTAAAGATGGACCAGCGGCGTGGTGCCGGAGCCGGCGCTGTTCGTGGCTCTCAGCGTATAGGTTCTGGACTGGCCTGAGGGAACATTGTGAAAAAGCCCATAGGTATGATATTCCGTACCCCGGGAGCTCTGCTGCCCGGCGCCGCCGAACCAATGCTCGAAGCAGTCGTCGTTGCCGCCCGCACAGGAACCGATCGAGCTTTCATTTCGATCGCAATTGGTGCATTGCACGCTGATGTTGCCATCGCTGGAATTGTTGTCGCGCCACAACACTCGAAAAGCGTTGACGGCGGCCGCCGATCCGCTGCTGTTGTCGATTGTGAAGTCGATGTCCACATAGTTGTTGCCCGGCGCCGCCATGCCCGAGCCGTGACGCGCTTTGTTGGCATCATTGCCGGCCGAGACGAAGACCACGATGCCGTCATTGACCACAGCAGAATCAAGGGCCTGCTCCACCGAGTCGGAACCGTCTCGATACTTGGAATCACCACCGAAGCTCAAGTTGAAGACCTGACAACCGTCCTGGGCGGCGTGGCTGAACGCGTCAATCAGATGTTGCGAGGTCGTGTTCCCCGAGCTGTCCACGATCTTATAGAAATAGAGGTCGGCACCCGGCGCCATGCCGCCATACTCGCCCTCCTGGTCGTAATGCGGCGTGGGGCTGCCCCCGGATTGCGCACCGCTGCCCAGAACCGTGCCCGTGACATGCGTACCGTGCGCGTTATAAGGGGCAATATTCGAGCTCCCATTGGTGACGTTGTAGGCGACCGCCGGCGTGGGGATGTCGGCATGGCTGGTGTCGAGCCCGGTGTCCGCGACCGCGACCTTCACACCCGAGCCATCCAGGAAGGTTTCCATGTTGCGATCGATCATGATCCGTGACAGATCGTTCTGCGGGTCATAGCGCTGCTCGATCGACATCAGGCGGACAACACGATCGTCATCCTGCACCAACTGCAGGCTGCCATAGTTAACCCGCGCCACGTGAAATCCCAACGGATGCAAATCCGCAACGGGCGGCACCCAGATGTCGGGATCGACCTCGATGCCCTGGGCCGCCAGGGCTGCAATCTCCTCCTCGCTGAGCCGCTCGTGTACGTAGAGTGCGGATGTTTCGAAATCAAGGTTGTCTTCAAAGATGCCGAGCTGCCTGAGGTATTCCTCGTGCTGCTCCACAGACATCGTCGGGGGTCGGACCTTCATCTGCCGATGCCACAGGATTTGAGCGTCGATCTTGTCGAGGGATTCACCGGTATCGCCGAATGGCGATTCCTGAATCTGAGACTCTGCCCTGGATGGCAGAATGAGCAGCCCCGTGACAGCGAGCACGGGCATGAAGGCGAAGCAGCGGGTCCAGGTGCCCTGTCTGATCTGAGAAGCAATCGCACATGACGACATATCAAACCTCCTTTAGTTGAAAGTGAACCCACATACCGCCACCGCCGGACTGCGCAGAATTCCCGATAAACTGACAGTTGGTCAGCGTCAGCGAGGCCTTTTCACCTCTGTTTAGGGCATCGCCACCGCGCTGCCCCGGTGCCACCGGCTTGGCCTCCGCCTGCGATCCGGTCGTCGCTGTGATGGCGAGCGCTGCGACGACCCACCAGAAACTGAGTCTTTCAATTCCGCGTCTCGGGTTCAGTGGGCGATGGGGCATGGTGATCTCCTCGTGTCGGATCGGATTTGGAATCGGGCGTGTGTCGGATCTTGAATTGACATCCCCCAACCTTCCGGCCGTTGCGGCTAGGGTGTTTGAAGAACAAACGAACCTAAGACAGTCCAATTGTTATTATAGAGGTTGTCCGTTCTCATTCCAAGTGGTTACGTAGGCGTTTTGGGGTGGTCCAGCAGCCGGTTTCGAGCGATTTTAGTGTAAATCCCGTGGTTCGCACTCGCCGCGAGTATGACTCGGGCCGGGAATGATCTCGATCAGATTGCGGATGGTCTTGAGGATCGCGCTCATTGGCTGGGTGATCTGGCTCACTTCGGTACGCTGGACGACCCGATCCCGATGACGGCGTTGAGCCCAACCGGCGACCAAGGTCTCGCGCTCGCCGACCTCTTTGGCGACAGCCTGGGATTGCTGCGGGGCGACGGGTTTCGCGATAGCGACGCGCCGGAGAGTGCCATCGGAGGCGCCAGCGGCGTTTACGGGGGCGTCACGATCCAGTTCATGGATACCAATTGCAATGACACCACGAACGCTGCACTAATCGACTTCGGTTCAAGTCGATCCAGGACTCCGCGCTCACGCATCGTTAGGGACGTTGGGTTGACTCCGCCGAGAGATTCAGAGGCTCCGGAATCTCCGGCGTATCTTCACTCGGGGTAGCTTCCGATTCCTCGCTCTTTCTTTCCAAGCGGCGCTCGCGCTTGAGTGCGGCCCGTGCGGCCTTCCCGGTTTGTCGCTGGCGCTTTTCGGCTTCGCGTTGCCGCTTCAAGACGGACGGTCGATTTCTTTTTGCCATACATGCTCCGGTTTTGAAAAACTGAAGACGAGAAGAGGACTGTCCCAGTCAGTCCTCCTCCCGTGGTTTTTGTGTCAAGACTAATTCCTGCCGTAGCCGCCGCCGCCGCCGCCTCGTGACTCCCGAGGCTTGGCTTCGTTGACCTTGAGCGCGCGGCCACCGTGGTCTTGCCCATCGAGGGCACTCATCGCGGCTTGTGCCTCTCCGTCGCTACTCATCTCCACAAAACCGAAACCTTTGCTCTGGCCGGTCGAGCGGTCTTCGATGACCTGCGCACTCTCGACCGTGCCGTGCGGGGAGAACATGCTCTCAAGATCGGAGGTGCTGACTTCGTAACTCAGGTTTCCAACATACAATTTTTTGCCCATCGCTTTTCTCCTTGTCGATGGCGTGCGTGATCCATTACTTGACTTTCAGGATCAAAAGAAAGTGACCTCAAATTCGGGTCAGGAAGGTAGAAAGGCGATCAAGCGGTGAGATGCGGTAATTGCGGTTAGACAAACGCCACGTCCAGGCCTGACTCAACATTCCAGCCGGGAGCATTATACATGGACGAGGCTCAGGTACAGCATTCCCTTCAGATTTATTCATATCGCGTCAAAGGATCACCAAATTTGAGCTCATAACGAGCCCTTTGTCGATGCGTCCGTTGAATTTTTCCTGAGATTTCCCATTTGCCGATCCCATCGGCTCCGATTCGCGATTCCGAGGCTGCCCTTGCCATGGGTATCAATGATACGCCGGTCTGCATTGAGGACCGGCGCGCAGCGCATGCGCAGCGATCATCTTGCCCAACTATGCAAGATAGTGCAGTTTCGTGCAGTGATGCTGAAATGCGGGGGGGACGTTAGAGACCGTGGAATCTCGGCGCAAGAAGGAACGGATGCACAGGGTTTTGCATCCGTTCACGACAATTCAGAAAAGCGGGTGATCGGACTTGAACCGACGACATTCACGTTGGCAACGTGACGCTCTACCACTGAGCTACACCCGCAGGACAATTCAAGAATATACAATCTCTCACACCGTTTGAAAAGTCCCTCCCAGAGCAGTGTGCAGTCGATCCTCGCGCCGCGCCTATCTGGAGGATGGGACCGGTTCGTGGCCCCCGCCGATACTCGTCATACGGGCGTTCGGGGCAAGGCCTTGCGGCGGCGTCGCGTGGCGAACTCAGGAGCCTCCCGGATGCAGGTCCACAGCACCTTCAGCCCGGTCCCCAGCAAACTGGCCACGCTGCGGACCACGCCTGGCGGCTGGGCACCCACATCGCGGAAGCCGCGGTCGTCGGGGGTCAGGCGCTCCCAGTTGTGGAACAGCCGGCCCCAGTCGCTCCGGAAGACGTTGTCCACCCTGCCCTTGCCGTGGAATGGATACCAAAACAAGTCGTGATATACAACGCTGGCGATGTACGCCCACGGCGCCAGCCAAGTCTTGAGCGACCATTCCATCAGCGTCTTGAGCTTGCCCCAATAGATCTTGTGTTGCATGCGCGCCGCGAAGGTCATTTGCTTGAAAGGCCCCTCGAAGTGCCAGTTGATCTCCGCGAATTCGGCGTCACCGACGTACTCGATCTCTCGAACATCGCCGCAGCCCAAGCCGCGCTCATGGGCCAGGCGGATGAACTTGCAGTCTTGCAGCGGGTCGAAGCCCATGAGTTTGGCCGCCACAGCGTCGATGGCTACTTGGTCGGCGGAGGCCAGCAGGACATTCTTGACGTACGGAATCATGCATCGCGGCCCGGGCCCG
>JADFJZ010000407.1 GCA_022565195.1 Planctomycetota bacterium
TACACCCGCATCAAGAGACTCTACGTCAAGGAGATACTCGACATCCTCCGCGATCGCCGGGCGCTCATCGCCATGATCGTGGTCCCGATCGTGCTCTACCCGCTCCTGATGCTCGGTTCCATCCAGGCCGCCAGCCTGCAGGCCGGCAAGCTCAAGGAGAAGCCTCTGATCATCGGTGTGCAGACTCATGGTGCCGCCCAGAGCCTCGCCGCCATTCTCAGGGAGGACGCCGAGCGCGCCGCGCGGAGGCAGGCCAAGGCAGATGAAGAGGGCGTGAAGATCGGTGAGAGTGCCGCCATCGAGAAATTTCAAATCATTGTCGTTGAGCGACAGAATCTCGAAGAGTGGGTTCGCACAAGCGAAGTGGCCGACTGTGGTGTGATGTTCGACCCACTGCCGTTGCCGCCGAATTGGCAGGCGTGGCAGCAGCAGGTCCACGCGGAAGTCGTCGCGGATTCAGCCGAAATCGGCAGCTGGATCTCCGGTGCTCGATTGAGAAACGCGTTGAAGCGGCATGGCAGGTTGATTGTTAAGCTACGCAACGATTGGGAAGGAAGGCCGGAGTGGTATATCAACCCCATGGTGGTCGACGAAGTCGACGTGGCCACGGCGGAGAAGCGCGGTGGGGGGATGCTGGGCCAAATCCTGCCGCTCATTTTGATCCTGATGACCATCACCGGCTCGATTTACCCGGCGATCGACCTGACCGCCGGCGAACGCGAACGCGGCACGCTCGAGACGCTGATGGTCTGCCCGATTCCCGTCGTCGAGATCATCATTGGGAAGTTCCTCGTGGTGTCATCGGTGGCTTTGAGCGGAGCGGCGCTCAACCTGTGCAGCATGGGCCTGACGTTGCAGTTCGGCGGCTTCAATGAAGCGTTGGCCGCCGGCGCCGAGACGGCCATCCCCACTCGAGTCCTGCCGGTGATCCTGCTGTTCTTGATTCCGCTGGCCGTTTTGTTTTCTGCCTTGATGCTGGCTGTGTGCAGCTTTGCGCGAACCTTTAAGGAAGCCCAGAACTACGTCACGCCTGTCATCGTATGCGCCCTGGTGCCGGCGGGCCTGGCTGCGATGCCGGGTACGGAACTCGAAGGCGTCTGGGTGGTCATGCCGGTGGCCAACATGGTGCTGTTGACTCGAGAACTCCTGTTGGGCAACGCCGACGCCGGCACGATTCTCATCGCACTGCTGTCTACCTGCCTTTACGCATTCACAGCCGTGGCGGTCGCGGTTCGCGTGTTCGGGCAGGAGGCGGTCATGTTTGCCGACTCGGGTTCGTGGCGGGCGCAGTTTGACCGCCGCATGATTCGGCCAAGCACCCATCCCAAGCCGACGCTGGCTCTGATGTACGTGGCCCTGCTGTTTCCCGCGTGGTTCTACATCCAGGGCGGCCTCGGCCTGCGCTCCGACGACTTCGCCGTCACTGTGGTCATCACGCAGATTCTGATGATCCTGTGCTTCGCACTCTTGCCGATCGCGGTGGTCATGTACTACAAAGTCGATGTGCGAAACAGTTTCAGCCTGCGCGTCCCTCGCCTGCGTTACTTGCTGGCCGCCGTGCTCATTGGGCTGAGCACGTGGGCACTGACGCACGAACTCATCATGGTGCAGTTGAAGTACGGGCTGTTCGGCATTACGGAAGAAGTTCTCAAGAGCAGCAGTGAGGCCGGCGAGCAACTGCTCAGTTTGTCTCCTTTGGTGGCACTCTTCTTGCTGGCGCTGGTGCCGGGGATCAGCGAAGAACTGTTGTTCCGAGGCCTGTTCCTGAACGGGCTGCGAACCGCGACGAGGAAGTGGCCTGCGATCATCGCCGTCGCGGTGACGTTCTCGGTGTACCACTATGTGATTCAGCGGTTTGTGGTGACTGTCTCGCTGGGCATCTTGCTGGCCTACTTGTGCTGGCAGGCGCGCTCAGTCTTCCCTGCCATGATCGCGCACATCATGCACAACGGCATTCAGTTGCTGCTGGGCCTGCCCGCCACCGGTGATCGCCTGAGCCGTTTCCTGCGCATCCCCACGGAAGAGGACACCGCCTTGGCCCACTTGCCATCGCATATTGTCGTCCCGGCGGCGGCGTTGCTGATTCTCGCGATTGCCTTGTGCAGGCGGGAGAGTCGGCCAGGGGCTGCAACCGATGGCGCCCCGTCGCCAGAGGGACTCGAGCGCTCTGACGCAGTGGGGAATTGAATTACGAATTACGAATTACGAATTGCGAAAGAAGATTTCGCGTGCTCGGGAGGCGGGTTTGAGCGATCAAGGGTTCTCGGGCTGCAGCCCACGTGGTTCAGCGTCCTCCCACATGCTTTTCAGTTTCACCAGTTTCGCTTGAAGCTCCGCAACTTTCTCCGCCGGGAACCGCCGCACTTCGAGCGGATCCCGCCGACTGTCCAAGTCCAAGGCGTTCTCCAACTCCTCAATCGCGCGCCTCAGCACGCTTGAATCGCCGATGGCTTCGTACAGCATCGCGTGAATTTCGCTCATGCGAAGTCTGTCGTAAGGATTGGACGGATAGAGGATCAGAACAGTCTCATACGAGGACGCTGCCTGCCAGAGCCAGTCCCCGCCAG
>JADFJZ010000408.1 GCA_022565195.1 Planctomycetota bacterium
CACGGAGCGTTTCTGCAGCGCCCATTCCGCGTGGGCAGCCTCGGCGGATTGCAGGGCGGCCTTCAAATCGAGGCGGTGATGGGTGGCCAGATCTTGAAGTCGCTCCTCGGCCAGTTGCCAGGACGGCGGATCCGGCAGCGGCTCGATGAGGTTCAATTCATCGGGGGACGCGGTGAGGCCGAGGAGCGTTGCCAGCGCGATTTTGCTGGCGTAGGCTTCGCGTTGCGACGTCTGAACCGTGATGTCCGCCCCGGTCAGCTCGGATCGAGCCAGATTCACCTCCAGCAAGCTAGCCGCACCCGCTTCCTGTCGCGCCAGCGCTGCGTCCAGGAGAAGTTGGGCGATGCTCTGGTTCCCGATCGCCAGCGCTGTGGCCTGGCTGGCGGCCACGGTCTCGAAGTAGGCGGTCTTCGCCCGGCCCACCAGATCCGCTACGCTCACAGCCACCTCCAGGATGGCACTGTCGAGTTGCCGCTCAGCGGAGCGCTGCCGTGCCGGAATCTGCCAGAGTTCGGCGATGTTCTGCACAATGCCGGCTTCAAGATTGGCCAGCCCGCCTCCGGACGGCAGGCGCAGCGATAGGCCGAGCGTCGGGTTGGACAGGAGACCCGCCTGAACCACGTCGGCCCGGGCCATGCCGATGTCGAAGAACATCGCCTGAAGATCCGGATTGTTGAGCAGGCAGACCTGGGCGGCCTCATCGGCGGTCAGGCCGCCGTTCAACAATGAATCGACTTGTTCCTGGACAAGTTCGTCTTCGCCGGGGCGGTACACGGTCTCATAGCCGGTCGCTTCGGAGATCCGGTCGATTGTCGTTTGATAATCCGGGCGCGGGTCTACCGTCGCACAGCCCGCAAAGGCAAGGACGATGGAGAACGCAACCAATACTGATGCTCGATTCGCAGTCATGGATTCCATCCGCTGATAAGAACAACGAGAAAACGACAGCGCACAGCGGCTCAAGGCCGAGCGGCGTCAGATAGCGAGTTTTGGAATGTGCGAATCAGAGCAGAAGCGGCACATCGCTGCGGGGAAATGGCAGGCGACAGGCGTGGGCGGTTTGTTCCTCTGCGTCATGCGGGAGAGGCATCGTCGCACGAACGGGCAGAAGCGCACAGGGGCCGGCGGCAAACGCGGGCACGGGAAAGCTATTGTGGGCCAGAAGCGGGGTTGATCTTGAGCTGGAACGAGCGGCGACAAATGCGCGACATGGATCCGCAGCACAGTCTGCTTCATGTCCGCAGGCCATTTCGGCGCCGCAATCACAATGGTGATCCAGCACGCCGCTCATGCAGAGGATCGGCGCGAGAAAAACGCACAGCGCTGCGGAGATGGTCAAGTACCTGCCCATGTTGAGTCTCATAGTAGCGGATCTGCGGGGTCTGCGCCAAGGGTTTCTTCCAGCGTCCCGCAGGTCGATTCAAATGATGCTATCGGCTGGAATCGCCGGCAGCAGCAGGGGGGTGTTGCTCCGGCCGCCCTCGAAAACACGTTTTCGGACCTTGCGGCAACAATAGCGACGTCTGAGGATCACTGGTCGGTGCGACCGGTGGAAGCGACCTCACTCATCGTTGCTGCCGGAGAGTCTCCGTTGAATAATCTGGAGTTCGAGCTCGGCCAGCCGAATTTGCGCCTGCAAGGAATGCAACGCGATTTCCATCTCACTCACCTTCGCACGGTCGACTACGCCTTTTTGGGAGAGTATGCGGAGGTGTTCGAGTTGCTCCACCATCACGGGGAGTTGACGGGCGGCGGATTCACGCGCAGCCCGGGCTTGCTCCCGTAGGGCGTGCAGTTCGACTTCTTTCGGCGTCAACTCAGCAGCCAGGAAGCGGGCCCGCAGCGATTGCCGGCGCCGGAGTTCATCAAGACCGACGGCGATCTGCTGGAAGCGCGCCTCAGCCGCATCGACCTCGTAGCCCAGCACAATCGCTGACTTGGCCAGCTTGCGGAGTCGGTCCAATTCTTTGGCCGCGATTGCGAGCTGTCGCTCGATCGGACGCTCTTCCGTCTTAAGACGTTCGGTGACGAAGTCGCGTCCGCCTACCAGCGGCGCCGACAGCGCGTTGTTCGGTTCACGGCCGGTGATCGACACTTCTTCCAATTCGAGCCGGCGGCACTGTATCTCCGATTCAGCTGAAATGACGGGCAGCTCCAAACGCCTGATTTCGCTCTCGGGGATATAGCCCTTTTCAGCCAATGGCTGCTTTTTGGCCAGAGCCTCCGCGTGGTGCGCATGCAGCATCTCCGCGATTTCGAGTTGGGCCTGTATCTTTGCGAGGAGCAGTTCACGGGCAGCGCGATCATCTTCGTGCGTCACGGCGTACGTGCCGGCCGCGCCGAGAAACATCGACCCAGCCACAAGTGCAATACTGGCGACCCCCTTCGGCCACGTGAGACGAAGTCTGCGGGGAGTTTCGGCCGCTGCCTCGTTACGGCGAAGACTGGAGCGCAATTGCCATTCCAGGGCCTTGACGAATTCGGGGTCCGCATCTTGATTCGTGTTCATCGCATTTCTCCATTCTGCTTGATCATCCGTTCGAGCCTCCTGCTGAGGTGCTGC
>JADFJZ010000409.1 GCA_022565195.1 Planctomycetota bacterium
CGCGCAGGAAAGGAGTTACTACAAGGCCTTTCAGGATGAGTTCGTTCCGGCGGCCGGCTGAAGGCGTGTGCCATGGACGATTGGCCTGACCGACCGCAGGACTTGAGCCGCTGGATTCTCGACCAGCGCTCGCCAAAGAACTCACTCGACGCGCGGCGGGCGTACGGTGCGTTCGTCGAGCAGGAACCGGACGCCGCCGGACGACTGCGCGAGGTCGCCACGCTGCTTTTGACCAACCGCGAGTGTGCGTTCCGCTGCCTGATGTGCGATTTGTGGAAGAACACGCTCGATGATCCCACGCCGCGCGGCGCCATAGCGGAGCAAATCCGCTCCGCCCTTGCGAATCTGCCGCAAGCCGAAGTCATCAAACTCTATAACGCCGGCAATTTCTTCGACGCCGGCGCCATCCCGCGCGAAGACTGGTCTGAAATAGCTGAATCGGTCGCAATGTTTGAACGTGTGATCGTCGAGTCCCATCCGAAGATGATCGACGACCGCGCGAAGGAATTCCGGGATCTTCTGGCCGGCAGGCTGGAGGTGGCTATTGGTCTGGAGACGGTTCAGGAAGAAGTGCTCGAGCGCTTAAACAAACAAATGACGCTGGCGGAGTTCGAGCGGTCGGTGCGTTTTTGCAGAGACAACAAGATCGACGTGCGGGCGTTTATCCTGCTGCGCCCGCCGTTTGTCGGCGAGGCGGAAGGGGTCGAATGGTGCAAGCGATCGATTGATTTCGCTTTCTCGGTGGGCGTGCAATGCTGCGCGGTGGTGCCGACGCGGGCGGGCAACGGGGCGCTGGATCAGCTCCGACAGCAGGGCTTGTTCGCGCCGCCCAGCCTGCGCTCGCTGGAAGAAGTGCTCGCCTACGGGCTGTCGCTTGGCCGGGGACGCGTGTTTGTGGATTTGTGGGATGTCGAGATGTTCTTTGACTGCCCGCGTTGTGGGCCGGCGCGGGCCGAGCGGCTGAAACGCATGAACCTGTCTCAAGCAGTCAGCACTCAGCCGTCAGCTATCAGCTGCGAGGTGTGCGTATGATTACGGTCCAGGCGGATGTGGCGATTATCGGCGCCGGGTTCGGCGGCAGTTTGACGGCGCTTCTCGTCGAGCGCATCGGCCTCAAGCCGGTGCTGATCGAACAAGGCAGCCATCCTCGATTTGCAATCGGCGAGTCATCGACGCCGCTGGCGGACCTGACGCTGCGGGCGCTGGCGGAACGATACGACCTGCCGCGACTCGTGCCGCTGACGCGCTACGGTTCGTGGCGGCGGACGTATCCCGACGTGATGCGCGGGCTCAAGCGCGGCTTTAGCTACTTCCATCACCAGGCAGGCGAGCCGTTCGTGCCCTGCGCGGACCATGCCAACGAGTTGCTGGTGGCTGCCAGCCCGGACGACGAGCACGCTGATACGCATTGGCTGCGGGCTGATGTGGATCATTTCTTCGTCCGCGAAGTGCAGGCCGCCGGCATCGACTACTTCGATCGCACCACGCTGGAGGACATCGCAGCAGGCGCCGGCGCCCGCGCAGCGGGTTCAACCGGCTTCGCCGGCGGTCTAACCCGCTCCGCGGGCTGGCGGCTGAGCGGGCGGCGGGACGGCGAGGCCATCGAAGTGACGGCGGAGTTTGTCATCGACGCATCGGGCGCGGGGCGTGTGCTCGAGCGCTGCCTCGGAATCGCCAACGACGTGAGTGACATAAAGACGAACTCACGCACGATCTATTCCCATTTTCGCGGAGTCCGCCGGTGGCGGGACGTTTACGAGCAGGCCGGCGGGCGATCCGCCGACCATCCCTATGAGTGCGACGCGGCGGCGCTGCACCATGTGTTCGACGGCGGGTGGATGTGGGTGCTGAGGTTTGACAATGACTTGGTCAGCGCCGGCTTTGTCCTCGATCAGGATCGCTATCCGCTGAACGAGTCTGTTCCGCCCGATCGCGAGTGGGCAAGCTGGCTCGAACGGTTCCCGTCGATCGCGGCCCAGTTTGAGTCCGCTGCGGCGCATCGGCCTTTCGAGCGCACGGACCGCTTGCAGCGCTGCGCCGCCCAAATCGTCGGCGAGAATTGGGCGATGCTGCCGCACACGGCGGGTTTTCTCGATCCGCTGCACAGCTCGGGCATTGCGCTGACGCTCTCCGGCATCGAGCGGATCATCGCGGCGCTGGAAGCAGGCAGCAGCCGGGCGGAACGACTGGCGGCGTATCAAGAGTCGCTCCGCCGGGAGATTGCGGTGATGGATCAAATCATCCACGGTTGCTATCAGTGCTTCGATCGCTTTGAGTTGATGACTTCGTTTGCCATGTATTACTTCGCCGGAGCGATCAGCAGCGAACACCGCCGCCGCGACGGAAGCCACAACGTTGCTGACGGGTTCTTGATGTCCCACGATGCCGCGTTCCGCGCTGCCGTCCGCAGCGGCTACGACGAACTTTGCGACCTGGCCTCGCGGACGAATGGTGGCGGGGCGCGTGCATCCGAGTTTCCATCGCGCGTTGCGGAATCCATCGCGGCTTACAATCCAGTCGGCCTGTGTGATCCGGACAAGTGCAATATGTATCCAT
>JADFJZ010000017.1 GCA_022565195.1 Planctomycetota bacterium
AGTCCGCCGGTCGCAATTGCGCTATAGTACGCCGACGCAACATCAATTAGGCTGTGCCCGAGGGCCGACCGGCCCGTCGGGCGATCGATCTGGAGACGAAGAGATGCCTCAAGTGACGAAAGAAGACGTCCTGGACCAACTGCGGACCGTGAACGATCCGGAGCTGCACAAGGATCTGGTGACGCTGAACATGATCAAGAACGTGGCCATCTGTGACGGCCTGGTGAAAGTGCATGTCGAGCTGACCACGCCGGCGTGCCCGTTGAAAGACACGATCAAGAATGACGTGACCGAGGCTGTAAAACGCCTCGACGGCGTGCGCGAGGTTGAACTTGAATGGAGCGCTCAAGTTCGGGCCAACAAGCAGACTCAAAGCAAGCTGCCCGGCGTCAAGAACGTCATCGCGGTGGGAGCGGGCAAGGGCGGCGTGGGCAAAAGCACCATCGCCGTCCTGCTGGCCATCGGATTGCAGCGTGAAGGCGCGAGCGTCGGACTCATGGACGCCGATGTCTATGGCCCCTCGATTCCAAAGATGCTCGGCATTGAAGACGGCAAACCCTATGTCAAAGGGGAGCGCATCCTTCCGATCGTCCAGCACGACCTCAAGGTCATGAGCATGGGCTTCATGGTCGAGAAAGACAAAGCCATCATTTGGCGCGGGCCGATGGTCCACGGCGTGATCAAGCAGTTTCTGGATCAAGTCGACTGGGGCGAGCTGGACTACTTGATTGTCGATCTGCCGCCGGGCACCGGGGACGTTCCATTGACGCTCTCGCAGTCGATTCCAATGACCGGCTCGGTGGTGGTCTGCACGCCGCAGGACGTCGCATTGCTGGATGCCAAGCGGGCGGTGGCCATGTATCAGCAGTTGAATGTGCCGTGCATCGGCATCATCGAGAATATGAGCTATTATCTCTGCCCTCAGTGCGGGCATCGGGACGAGATTTTCGACCACGGCGGGGCGAAGCGCGCGGCGGAAGACCTCAAGGTGCCGTTTCTGGGCAGTATTCCATTGAATGCTCGGATCCGGATCAACGGCGACGCCGGCACACCGGAGGACAACTTCATCGAAAAGGATGATTTGATTCAGCAGGCCATTCTGGACGTTGTGCGAAACACTGCCGGCCGCGTGAGCGTGAAGAACATGTTGCAAGTCTCCCAGCCGACGCTCACGATCGAGAAATGAGCGGCATTCGCGAAACCACCGCTGATAAAAAGAAGCGGGCGCGCAGGATCGTCACGCTTCTGCGCCGCATGTACCCGGACGCCGACTGCGCGCTCTCACACAAAAAAGCATGGCAGCTTTTGATTTCCACGATCCTCTCCGCCCAATCCACTGATGAGACAGTCAATCGAGTGACCGCGGCGCTGTACAAGAAGTACAAGAAGCCGGCGGATTTCTTGGCGGTGCCCGAAGAGGAGCTCCAGGAGGACATCCACGCAACTGGCTTCTTCAGGCAAAAAACGAAGAGCATTCGCGGCACGTGCCAAATGTTGGTGGACGAATTCGGTGGGGGAGTGCCGGACAACATGGAAGACCTGGTCCGTTTGCCCGGAGTGGCCCGCAAGACCGCCAACGTGGTGCTCGGCACTTGGTTCGGCAAGAATGAAGGCGTGGTCGTCGATACGCACGTCGGCAGGATTGCCGAACGATTGGCGCTGACTTGGAACAACAAGAACAGCAAAGACGCTGTCCGGATCGAAAAGGATTTGATGGAGATCGTGCCGTCAAAGGAGTGGACGTTCTTCAGTCACGCGTTGATTTGGCATGGGCGGCGAGTGTGCGACGCCCGCAAGCCGGATTGCGAATCGTGTAAGCTGTCCGAATTGTGCCCAGCCGCCTTTGAAGCAAATGCCGCTCCGCGAAAAAGTAAGAAGTCTTCCGTTAAGCGCACAAAACCCCAATGAGTAATCATCGCTTTGACGTTGTGTTCATCGACTTCTTCGGCACGATCGCCGATGGCGATCGCTGTCAAGTCGAGGCGACTTGCCGTCGCATCGTGCGCGACTACGATCTCTCCCTGCCGGCGCCAGAATTTGCCGTTCGTTGGGGGAAACGCTTCTTCGCAGTCTCGGATCAAAGCAATCACGATCAATTCAAGACGCTTTATGAAATCGAGTGCGTCAGTCTTCGACAGACCATGAATGAGCTGGGCGTCGAGTGCGACCCGATCCCGTACGCCGATGAGCTGCAACGATACTGGCGGAACCCGTCGCTACACGCGGACGCCAAGGATGCGCTGGCAGCGCTCGCGGTGCCGGTCTGCTGCGTCAGCAATGCAGATGAAGCCGACCTCCAGAATGCGATTTCCGCCCACGGCCTGCGTTTCGATGGAACCGTCAGTTCGGAACGTGCCCGCAGCTACAAGCCGGACGCTGGGATTTTCCAGTACGCCATGAAGATGATGGACGTGAGCCCCGAGCGATGCGTTCACGTGGGCGACTCGCTGCACAGCGATATCCTTGGGGCACAAGAGCTTGGGATCACGGGTGTCTGGATCGAGCGCGACGGCCGAATCAGCGATATAGGGGATTCCAAGCCGGATTTCACCATCAAGTCTCTCAGTGAATTGGAATTATTCCTCGGTTAATAGTTGCATCGTTGCAATCATGTTGTATATAATTAACATATGATAATGGTGTTCCCAAGTTAGAGGGCATCAATATCGTGCCGGTCGCTGGTTTGCCGTACGCGGCCCGACGGCCGATAATCACAATCGAATAGCTTCCTGAGGAGGACCAGTGATGATGTCACGTCTGCCCCAATTCGGTCGCAAGCTGTTTGTCCTGGCATTGGTTTTCACTTTTATTGTCGCATCAGATGCACTGGCCCAGCGCCGTTCCGGGCGCGGCAGCGCCGGTCGGAGAACGGCACCGCGCTCGACGCATCGGTCCGGCGGCAACCGCGTTGCACCCCGGCGCTCGGCGCCGCGCAGCGGTGCTCGAAGATCGGGCACCATCAAACGCTCGACTCGTCCATCCCGGCGATCGAGTGTTGGGTCTCGCCGCAGTGGCCGTCCCAGCCGCAGTGGGGGGAGCAGGTTTGCCCGCCCGCAGTCGCCGAGGCGATCTGGCGTCAAAGCTCGAACCTCACCGACCAGACGTCCGCAAATCGGGTCGCATCATCGCCCGGCGCCCAGCCGGCGAGTATCGCCCAAGGTGCGTCGACTCGCTCCGAACACGACTCGCAACCCGGAGAAGCGTTCCAGCGGAGTGCGCCGCAGCCCGGCCATTGGCCGCTCGCCGGTCCGTGTGAAACCGTCCAGGTCGTCGAACCCTGCCAACCGCAACGACACCCGGCGGAACGAGATTCGCCGGCGGCCCTCGCCGCAGCGAAGTTCCGTAGTCGAGCCAACGAGTCCCGCAGGTCAGCGTCTCGGCGTGGTGACCAATCCCCAAGGTCTTCGCAGCAGCCCGAGCGTGGCAAACACCGGACGCGCGCGGCTGCTGCCCAATCGTCGAGTGTCACCGATAACACGCATCGACGGAGGAGTTGCACTGCGACCGCGCAGCGGCGCAGCCGGCACCGCCCGATTAGGGACGACCGATGGGATCCGCCGCTCTGGCAGAATCGGAGTAAACGAACAAAAGAGTCGCCGGCGCCTTGGTGGCGGGCTGGGTCGCCCGGACTACACGGTTTCCGGCAATCACGGCTACACCGCCGGGAACAGCTTCGGTATCAACATCCAGGTCGGACGGCAAGGGCACCACGATCGTCACGATTACGATCATTACGTGCATGACGCCCATCACTATCTGCATCACGATTACGGCTACCACTACACTGCACTGGGGCACAACTTCGGCGGGCATTACTATCCGTCGCACACATATGGCTACTCCAGCTACTACAGCCCTTACTATTCCGGAAGAAGTGGCTTCGGCTTTGGATTGCGTCTGGGCGGTCTGAACTTGGGCTATTCCAACTATTCCTATGGCTACCCGGGATACTATTGCTCCAGCAGCTACTATCCCTCCTATTACTACCCAGCCGTCAACTACGCGCCCGGTGACTACGGTTATTTCAACTATCCCGCTGAGTACACGCCGGTGGACTACCCGACTTATATTGACGAGTCTCTTGAGCCCGTGATCCTTGATGAAGATGAAGAAGAAGACGCGGTGCTGGATGAAGTGAACGACGACCCGTTCGAGGTCGATTTCTACGATCCTTTCGGCTTGAGTCAAGATCTCTCAGGATACTGGATCGGCGACTCTGCGTACGCTTGGCCCAACGGGAATTGGTGCGGGACGTTCGCGCTGGATCCGACTACCAAACCATATTATACGGGCTCGTACGTGCTTTACTGAACGGCGTATTCCGAATAAGCGCCGCTTTGTGGCTTGCAGGGCAAGGGGACGATTTCGATCGTTCCCTTGTCTAATGCAGGATTCTCAAATCTCTTTGCCCGTCCATTTACCCCAAGTGAACCGCCCCGCGACCAGCAGCGACCTGAAGATCAAATCCGATGTCATGCCGATCCAGGCACCGAACAACCCGCCTTTGAGCACCACGCCGAACGTGTAGGCGAGCGGAATCCGTACACAGAAGATTCCGAGCACATTCATCAACATCGGGAAGCGCGTGTCGCCGGCGCCGCGGAGCGCGCTCACATAAATGATCATGAAGATAAGCGAAGGTTGAGCAAACGCCACGAGCTTCAGAGCCGGCACGCCCTGATCCTGCACCATCCTATCGCCGCTCCAAAACGAATAAATGAACTCCGCGCCGAAGTAATAGAGTCCGCTGACGATCAACGCGTAGGGAACCAGTTGCAACACCGCGATATGGCCGATCCGGCGGGCTTTTTGAGGGTCTGCAGCGCCCAGTGCCTGGCCGACCAGGGTGGCGGCGGCGATGCCCCACGCCATCGCGGGCAAGTATGAGAATGATTCGATCCGAACGCCGATCATGTGGGCGGCGCTGGCTGCCAAACCCATTTCCGCATCGGCATCGACGCTGGTCAGGAATCCGAGGAAGATGAAGTGCCCGGTCCACATCAATAAGGCATCGAGCCCCGCAGGCCCTCCGATATTCACAATTCTGCGCGCGATGCCGCGGTCGAAGGCCATCTGGGGCAAATCCAGCTTCAGGGCGGTTTGGCCTCTGTACAGCACGACCAGCATGACCACCCCGCCGAGCGAGCGCGCCGCGACTGTTCCGGCGGCGATTCCAATGACGCCCAACTCCGGAAAGGGCCCCAAACCCAGGCACAGGGTAACTGAGACCACGACATTGACGAAGTTCACGCCGATCATAATGAGCATCGGCGTACGCGTGTCGCCCGCGCCGCGAAGGCAGGCGGCCCCGATGAGCATGTAGGCGTAAAGGAATTGACCGAAGGCGTCGATCCGGAGGTATCGAGCGGTCATTGCCGCCGCCTCGGCGGGCAGGCCGAGCATTCGGGGCAGGAAAGAGGCCAATATCAGCAGGACGACCATCATCGCGAAGCCCAGGAAACCCGCCAGCCCCATTGACTGATTGGCCAGTCTGTTGGCCTGCCGGGAATCGCCGGCTCCGACGGCTCGGGCGACCAGGGCCGTCGAGCCCACGCCGATGAAGCCGCTGAGCATCGTGGCCAGCCAACTGACGTACGATGCGATTCCAACGGCGGTAATCGCTTCTTTGTTGAGGAACCGACCGGCGAGGAAGGTATCGACCAGGCCCACCAGGATGTTGCAGAATTGCTCACCGAGAACAGGCAAAGCCAGTACAACGATCGCCAGCCCGACCCCGTCTGCCTGTGAAATTTTCGTGTTCAGGGTATCCGCGCGCGGTTTTGCAGAGTCTGAAGCGGGCGGGATGTGCAATTTCGACTTCGCCATCGAGTGAGCGCGGATGTTCGGGAATCAGGACGGGCAATATCGGCTGCATGCCGCGAGTTGCCGTTGCGTTACCATTGGACGACCGCCGGCGCGGAACATAGGTCCGACCGTTGCTCCGGTCTTGCCGGCTGGTATACTCTAGTGGTTGCACGCTAAGATTCAAAACACGGATCCCTGTAGGCCGAGCGGCTTCATATGATCTTTCATGCACTCAGGTTCTTCTTTCTGCTCCTGCTCGCCGGGGTCGCCGCACAGTTCATGGCCTCGAGCGGGATACCTCCCTGGCTCAGCCGGGAATGGATCATCCCGCTCTTCTTGCTCTTTGGCGTCGCTGTGGTGGTCACGGACATTGCCATCCCGCGCAAGTCCCTGACTGCGCTCTCCGGCGCGTTCTTCGGGCTTGTCGTCGGAATGGTCGCCGCCTACGGCCTGTCATTGGTCGTGGATCTGCTGATCGTCGAATCGGCCATGCGCCCTGAGGCCCTGGTGCGGGCCATCAAACTGGCCCTCGGTATCGTGTGCTGCTATTTTGCGATCAGCCTCATCCTGCAGACCAAGGACGACATCCGCTTCATCATTCCTTACGTTGAATTCACGAAGCAAAAGAAGGGTGGTCGGCCCGTGATTATGGATACGTCGGTGATCATTGATGGTCGCATCGCGGACATTGCGGACACTCGCATCATCGAGAGCGAGTTCGTGTTGCCGAGGTTTATTCTGGACGAGCTTCAGGCGGTGGCGGACAGCGCGGACAAGCTGAAACGCAATCGAGGGCGCCGCGGGCTGGACATGCTCAACAAGTTGCAGTCAAACCGCAACGTCGAGATCAAGATCGTCGACGTGGAATTCTCGGCCGACGCGCAGGCCGAAGACGTGGATCAAAAACTGGTCACGTTTGCTCAACAAGTCGACGGCCGAATTATGACCAACGACTACAATTTGAACAAAGTCGCGCAACTGCGCGGCGTCGAGGTGATCAACATCAACGACCTGGCCAACGCGTTGAAGCCGGTATTCCTGCCCGGCGAACGGATAATCGTCAAGATCATCAAGCCGGGCGAAGAGGCCGATCAGGGCATCGGCTATCTTGAGGATGGCACGATGATTGTGGCCGGCGGCGGCCGCCGGCACATCGGCGAGGACGTGGACATCACTGTCACCAGCGTGTTGCAGACCAGTGCGGGCAGGATGATCTTCGGTAAGACGGATGATGTAGTCGCCCCGCGCAGGCGAGAAAGATAGGAGGCTCGCGAATTTGGCGAAATTCTCGGTGATCATCGCAGCGGCGGGCAAGGGCGACCGTTATGGCGGCAAGCAGAACAAGGTGTTCGCCAAACTCAAGGACCGCCCATTGTTTATCCGTGCGATCGAATTGTTCGTCAACCGAGACGACGTGTGCCAGACGATCCTTGCCGTAAGCCCCAACGACGCGCAATATGTCAGAGACCAGTATGGACCCAACTTGGGTTTCATGGGCGTCACACTTGTCGAAGGTGGAGCACATCGCTGGCAGACGGTCGCCAACGGGCTCGAGGCCGTGAGCGAGGAAGCCGAATTTGTGGCCGTCCATGATGCCGCGCGGATTTGCACGACCTCGGAAATGATCGATCGCGTATTCGCCGAGGCCACCAAAAGCGGGGCGGCCATTCTGGCGGCGCCGCTCAGCGGTACGATCAAACGAGTCTCGGACTCAAGAGTCGTCGACGAAACCGTGTCTCGTGAGGGGCTCTTTGAGGCCCAGACGCCGCAGGTCTTTCGCAAGGACACGCTGCTTGCAGCCTACGCCGACGTGATCGAGGGAACGGAGGCCACCGATGACGCGGAGATCGTCGGCGCGAGTGGACATGACGTGACGGTGATTGATTGTGACATGAGAAATCTGAAGATTACTTATCCCGGCGACCTGGTTCTGGCGGGGGCGATTATCAAGAGCCGCCCGAAGCCCAAAGTGTCTCGGCCGCGGGGGCCATTCGAGGAAGCGCAGTGGTGAGCGCGCCCTAAAAAGGAGTTGTCGCGATGAAGGGAAGAATTATAACTGTGGCAGCGGCTGTATGTCTCTCGACTTCGTGGGCCTGCCGGACGGACGCACCCATCACGCGCGGGCCTATGAAGGGGGCACGCGTGACCGCGTTTGAATCTGTGGAGTTGGCGCGCCAGTCAGACGCATCACTTGCCCAGGCCGGCGAAGTGGATCTTGTCGAGCAACTGATCCACTATCGCACGTCGTACAAACGCACGCTTCAGCAACTGCACAATTACTATGAGCAGCATGGTTACGAAGAGAAACGCCTGTGGGCGGGGAGCGAGCTTCAAGATATTGGACGCATTCGGCCCTATCACTACCTGTATGATAGTGAGATTGCGCGGTTGGACCTGACTCCGCGTGACAGGATTCCAGAAGCGGATGCCTTCTACGACGACGCCATGGCCGTCGCCGCGCAAGCGGGCCACGGCACGCCGGTGTTTTTCAATCAGGAAAAAATGGGCCAAGCGCTGGCCATGTTGAAGCAGCTCATTCGCGAGTATCCCACGAGTGACAAGATCGATGACGCCGCGTTTCACTGCGGTGAAATGTTGAAGGAATACTACAAGAATCAGGACTCCGTGGCGGTGCAGTGGTACGAGCGCGCCTGGACCTGGGATCCAGCCACGCCTCATCCGGCGCGGTTCCAGGCGGCCGTGGTCTACGACTATCGACTTCATGACCGCAAGCGGGCCCTGGAGCTGTATAGGGCTGTTCTGGCGGCGGAATCCTCGCGGTCAAACAGACACTTCGCTTTGGCCCGTATCAAGGAACTCACCGAGACGGGACCCGTTGATGGCGAGCGCACCTTGCCCGTGGCTCAGCCGAGCCCGGCTGCCACAAAGGCCGCAGGCGCTGAGGAATCCGAGAATCCTCGCCCCGGGGAACCCGAGTAGATCCGGGTCAGGAATGCAACTTTGATGCAGCGGATTCTCTTGGCACTGGTAATCGGCTATGTGATCGTGATCGCCGCCACGGCGGTGTTGGGATTTCGCGCACAAGACTCCCGTTCCTTCGCCGCCCATTTTGGAATGGGTCTGTTCGCCACGCTCTACACGTGTCTGATTTACTGTATCTTGCTGACTTATTTCGTGATCACCGGCAAGCTGGTCAAACAGGCCGTGTTGAACGGCCATCTGGATGAAGTCTTGATCAAGCAGTCGCAGCGTCCGAAAGGCATCATCGCGATGCTCACCGCCGTGGCCGTAGCCATCACGTTGATCGCCGCTGTGCTCGGAGCGTGGGCGAACATCGGCGGCGAACAAGACACGGTCCGCAACACTTACCATATGCTCGCTGAGATGCTGGCCGTCGCCGCCAATTTGGCTGCTTTTGGCATGTGTTACCACTTGGTCCACAGGAATGGGCCGTTCCTCGAACAAGTGTTGAGCCAGGTGCGGAGGGATCAATCCCCGACGACACCCTACCCTTGAGCCAAGCCGATTCGGAGAACGGCGAATGCGCGTGTTGAGTTTCCCCGCCGGACCTCTTACCATAACCGCGATCTGCCTGCTGCATTGACCTTGGCCCTCTCAACTGTCCTTGGAGCCCGGCGGGCTTGCCCCGCCAACAGGAGAACACTGATATGAACTTCGTTGCCTTCATTCTGACGATCCTGGGTCTCGTTGCTCTGCTGCTGCCGGGCATCAGCGGGTTGCCGTCGCTGCTCGGATAGCTCGAAGAGCCCGGGGCCGTCACGGCGAACCTGCTTTCCGGGTCCACAACACGCCATTGCGGCTTCTTGATCGCCTGTGGTAAGATCCCGTTTTCCGTCCCGGGGGCGTAGCTCAGTCGGTAGAGCATCGGCCTTTTAAGCCGCTGGTCGGAGGTTCGAGTCCTCCCGCCCTCATTCGCTGACAAGCGGTGCCAACAGGTGCCAGCGTTGACCTATCTGGCGTCACGCCCAAGGACTTAGAGTCGTCTCGCGGGTCAGTGATATTCTGGCCTTGGGTGCCAACCGCTGCCAACCGCAACCCTTCCGATGTACCCTGTTCCGACATGTCAGACGACATGCAGGACGACATGTGCGTTTCGGCTCCGTCGTACGTCCCGGTGGCACGGGAAGTTTCAACAGCCGGAT
>JADFJZ010000410.1 GCA_022565195.1 Planctomycetota bacterium
AAGCGGGGGTCACAGTGGCGCTCGACGATGATCAGCGCCGCCGGAAACTCCGTAGCCGCCGACCAGGTCAGCGCCGTCGGCTCGGTGACGGTGATTTCATACCAGTCGGTGTCCCGCGGGCCGGCGGCGAAGACCGTGCCGCAGAATGTCTCACCGCAGCCTATCGGTGTAAACGCGGGATTCTTCGGATCATGCGGGTTGTCGGCGTTGCAGCCGGCGTTGATTTCCTGGCCGCACACTTCCGCCTCCGGCGTCGCATCGGCCGGGCATTGCAGGTCACACGCGGGCACGCCGCAGAACTGCGAAGCTTCGATCACGCAGGTCTCTTCCCACCCGGCGAAGCAACAAAAGGCATCCATACCGCAAACGCGGCTGCAACATTCCAGATCTTCGCAGCCGTGTGTTTCGTTGGCTGCGAAGCAGTCGCCGGAGCCGGGCGCCCCGCAGGGACACTCATCAAACGCCAACTCAGCACACTCCTCCGTCCATTCGAGCTGGCAGCAGGCGGGCAACTGGTCACAAACAGCCACGCAACAATCCTCTTTCACGCAGCTTGGAGAAGCATGGGCCTCGTAGCAGTCGTCCGCGCCGGGGCAAGTGAAGGTCGTGTCGCAGTACTCCATGGCGGCGCCCGCGCAGAGACTGTCCCATCCTTCATCGCAGCACACTGGAGCGAGTTCGTTGCAGATCAAGTGGCAGCATTCCAGCAGGTCGCACCCGGGCTGGCCATGCGGGATGAAACAGTTGCCCGTCGCCGTTTCGCACACTGAATCATCCCCGGCGTTCGCCACGGGCAGGGCGATGCCGCAGGAAGCAATCCCGGCCAGCGCCAGCAGCCACGCCGCACGATGGAGCGAACCGATTTGGGAAATGCCGAACATCCGAAGTCATCTCCACTCTTGCAGCGCCGCCGCCAGATCCGCGGCGTCGATGCGTCCATCGGCGTTTGTGTCGGCGATCACCGGCCTCCGCGGCGCAGGCGCCTTGGCCTGGGTCTCTTTCCGGGCGGCAAACCGGGCCGGCGACTTGCCCGATGCTGCCGAGCGACACGGCTCGGCCTGCGGCGTGTTGTTGATCAGCACTTGCACTTGATGTGTGCTGATGCTGGCGACCAGCAGGTCGAGATCACAATCGTCATCCAGATCGACCGCGAATACACTCCGTGGAAAAGCGGCGACATCGATCTGCTGAGGATCGGCCAGCGCCAGTTGCCCGTCGGCGGACTCGTTGTGGAACAGGAACAGACGGTTTCCGAACGCATCCGTGACGATCGGATCGAGCAAGCCATCGCCGTCGAGGTCGGCGAGCGCCACAAACCACATCGTGTTGCCCGGCATCGGGAACTTGGCCAGGTCGCCGAACAGGCCGTTTCCTTGGTTGCGCAGCACGCCCAAAAAGCCCGGCGTCGTCAGGGTCAAGTCTCCAAAGACAATGTCGATGTCGCCGTCGCCATCCACGTCACCGGCGGCGATGCCCGTGGCTGTGCCGGCGGTGTAATGGACGGGCCTGGCGAAGGTGGCATCGCCGTTGTTCATCAAGACCGTGACATGCCCGGTGGCCCGGGCCACTGCCACGTCGATGTCGAGATCGCCGTCAAAATCGGCGGCGGTCAGGTAGAAACCGCCGGAGAGGCCCTTGTCGAAGCGACCGACGTGATTGATTTGTTTCGACCTGGTGAACACGGCGTTGCCGTCGTTCAGCAGCAGGGTGACCGTCGACGAAGTGTTGTCCATCACCGCCAGGTCCGTATCGCCGTCGCCGTCGAAGTCCCGGGCGGCCATGTGGCTCGGTCCGCGTCGTACCAGGTAGTCCACGCGATCGCCGAACGCGCCGCTGCCGGTGCCTTTGAGCACGGCGACTTTGCCCACGCCGCCGCGCGGGGCGATGCCCATGTCCAAATGAGGATCGCCGTCCAGGAACGCCACCGCTACCCAATCGGTCTGTCGGCCGATTTCCAGCGGGACCGCCGGCTCGAATCCGGTCTCTTGGCTGCCCAGCAGGATCAGCATCAGCCCGTCGTTACTCCGCCCAGTGACCGCCAGGTCGATGAGCCCGTCGTCATTGAAATCACCATGCCCGATCGACGTCGGCCAGGCGTCAAAACCAAGCGAGAAATTGACCGGCGGATCGAAGACAAACTGCGCCCGTGTGTCTGAGACCCAGCCCAGCAGAACTGCCACGGCCAATGTGCCGCAGGCCAAAGACCGCGCGATCCTCCGAACAATGTGCCGTGTGTGAGGTCGGGGATCTACTCCGCAAGTATTGCCAGCGTGTGCATTCATCATCCTTCAGGATGCCCAAACCGACGTTGCAAGTCAATGGCCAACGTTCAACATTAGGGATGTTTGAATAGCGAACTAAACAAGGAGCCGCGGGCTTCCCTTCGGGTCTGAGCCTCAGGGTCGAAGACAGCCTGCGCGAGGCCTCATGCAGGACAGATTCGCCCATTTTCCCAATCACGCCGATTTAGCAATCTATTCAAATATCAGCAAGAGCCTGCCGACGAAGAAATCGTGTCCAATGGGGGCGGAGTGAGCGTTGCGGTGGTAT
>JADFJZ010000411.1 GCA_022565195.1 Planctomycetota bacterium
CCGGAGCCGCCGAGGCTCATTATCAGCCCAGATAGGGCCGCTGCCAGGCGTTTTCCATCACCTCCGGCTGATCCTTTAACTTGCTGTGGTGGGTTCCAACCGTTCAGTCGGTGCATTCAGATGCCGATACGTCTCCGCGAAGCAGGGGCCTCGCACGCCGCTGTCCATGGATGTCGCCGGCCTCAACGGCGACGGCGTTCTGGAGTTTGTCGTTTCCTTTAACGCAATGTCGGTCGATAATAGTTGGTATTGGGGCGCCCGCCGATGGAATGGTGACTCGCCGATGACAGATACGTCTGATTCATTTGGGCGTCGACGATTGAGACCCTCGAATCACGGCCCACTCAAGGAGGATTGTAAAGTGATGCACCGATTGCTCGCGATGACGGCACTGTGGCCTGTTTGCACGCTGATAGGCTGTTCGGCATCGGGCGGGGGCACGGACGGCAACAGCAACGAGAATGGAACCGCCGGCCAGACGCTGAGCACCCGCACGCCGGGTGGTTTTCCGACTGCCGCGAAAGTGAGTTTCAATAACGTCAATCGCCTGAGCATCGAGGGCACGATCAAGTCCGGCGATGACATCAAAGTGTACGATTTGGGTCCGCTGTCGTTGGGCGATCGCGTCGAGAGCCTGTGTATCGCGACGGGTGGCAGCAGCCTCGATCCAATGACGGCAATGTTCGACGCCGACGGCTATCGTGTCTTTTGGAACGACGACATCAACCTCGACACCGACAACCTCGATTCCGCGTTTGACGGCCCGATCCGTCATGACAGCGACGGTTACTTCCTGGCCGTCACGGGCTTCAAAGAAACCACCGGGTTCTTTCGCTGCACGCTGACGCTCGAGCCCGGTGTGGCGATTGCCCCGCTCATCGGCCAAAGCGTCGTGCTGAACTTTTCGAGCAGCGCGAATGTTCGCGTGGCAGGCATCGATTACGGCACGCTGCCTGCCTTCGCCGGAGCCAACGTGGCTTCCGGATTTTCCAGCGACACCGTGGCGCTGATGGACCTCATCGTCACCCTGGTTCGGGAGGACTTTGTACGTTACGACGTAACGATCTCGACGACGGATGACGCCGAACCCGAAGGCAATTTCACGACCATATTTTTCGGTACAAGTAGCACGCAGAGCATCTTCGGCATCGCCGACGACATCGATTTCTACAACAGCAACGACATGGACAACGCCATCGTCTTCCTCGAAGCGTTCGGGGGCCTCTCTAGCAGCCTGGACGCGACAGGGCAAGCGCTGGCCAACGTCGTCGCCCACGAGATTGGGCACACACTCGGATTGATGCACACCAATGACATCACGACGCTGATGGACACCACGGGCGCGGACGAGACGCTGTTGGCGGATCAGTCCTTCGGGATTGCCGACATCGTGGACTTTCCGATCGGCAAGCAGAATGCGCCGTTGCTCCTGGAAGAGACGCTCGGCCGAGCAGTGGCCAAGACGCGTACGCTGCCGGACGACGGCCTGTGGCGCTGCGGCACCTGCGGCGCGACCCTGTCGCTCGTGTCAGGCACAAACACCGCCGCCTCAGATTGAAATATCATCATTCCCGCCGAGCCGCGTGCTTTAGCTCGCGCGGACTCTCCGAGTGTGCGACGTTCTCACCACGGTGAAGATCCGCGCGGACGCTCCCGGTAGGTGGCGTTCTCACCATTGTGAAGATCCGCGTGGGCTGAAGCCCACGGCTCGGGGGGCGATTGGTGGGCGTACCTCAGCATTCCGCACCGGCGGCGACGAGCTGTGCGTCGTCGTCAGGGATTGCCGGGTAATCCACGCTGCTGTCGTAGAAATGGTCAAACACATTCTGCCAATCCTTGGGCGTCTTCACATCTTCCGCGAAGGCCCGACGCACCTTCTTCGGTGAGGGGTGCCGGCTGGCGTAGCGGATGCAATGCTTGCGCATTATTCGCGTGGCGCGATCGTCGCCAAAGAACTCCCGCGCCAACTCGCAGTGTTCGGCAATCACGGCGCGCTGTTCGGCGATGGTCGGCGGATCCGGCTTGGGGCGTCCGGCGAGCAGCGCCTCGCACTCGCGAAAGATCCACGGGTTGCCGATGCAGCCCCGTGCAATGGTCACGCCGTCCACACCGGTCTGCTCCAGCATCCGAATGCAATCCTCGGCGCGGAACAAGTCGCCGCTGCCCAGCACGACGCGATCGCCGGCGTACTTCTTGAGCTTGCTCAGGAATTCCCACTTGCTCGGGCCTTTGTAGCGTTGCTCGACGGTTCGCCCGTGGACCGTGATGGCCGACACGCCGATCTCGAAGGCGCCGTCGAAAATCTCGAAAAAACGCCGCTCCGCCTCGGGGCTGTCGTCCATGCCGCGGCGCATCTTGACCGTGACCGGCACGCGATCCGAGACCGCTCCATACACGTTACGAACAATGGCCAGCGCTTCGTCGGGGTGGCCCAGCATGTATCCGCCGCGGCAGCGGCCCAGCACTTTCTTCACTGGGCAACCGAAGTTGATATCCATCACGTCGTATCCCGCCCGAACCATGACGTCCGCTG
>JADFJZ010000018.1 GCA_022565195.1 Planctomycetota bacterium
TCCGATCCAATACGCTTTAACGTACCCGCGGCGTTTACCTTCCTGTGGCGAGCCACTGGACATCATGGCCCTGAGGCGGTTGAACTTCGAGACGCCCGATGTCGTCCGATTTCCGGCGCTGCAATTGGGCTTCGACGTGGCCGCCAAGAGCGGCTCCGCCGGTGCCGTTCTCAATGCCGCCAACGAAGCTGCGGTCAGCGCTTTTCGGGCGGGGCAGATCAAGTTCGGCGAGATCACCGACCTGGTGACGGATGCGCTCAGCCGACATGAATGGATGGACTCTCCGACCATGGAACAATTGCTCGCCGCCGATGCCTGGGCACGGAATGAGGTTGGTGCATGCTTGAAATGTTGACAGGATCTTCACACGACGCCCTCCATTTGGCCAGTCTCGCCGGCGCTCTGTCGTCGACCTGGAATATTTTCCTGATTCTACTCGGCTTCTCGGTCGTGATCTTCTTCCACGAGCTGGGTCATTTCTCGGTGGCCAAGTGGGCCGGGATTCGCGTGCAGAAGTTTGCCATCGGGTTTGGGCCGGAGTTGTTGGGCTTCAGCAGGGGAGAGACGCGCTACTCGCTGAACCTGCTGCCGCTGGGCGGCTATGTCAAAATGCTCGGCCAGGAGGACTTCGAGGTCGATAAGAGCGGCGAGTTGGCGACGAGCGACGACCCGCGCTCATTCCTGAACAAGCCGGTCGGACACCGCATGGCTGTTGTGTCCGCCGGCGTGATCATGAACCTGATTTTGGCCGCCGTTCTGTTCATGATCGTGTTCATGGTCGGCAAAGAGGAAGAGTCGCCGCTTATCGGCGAAGTGGTTGCTGACACTCCGGCGTCGAAGGCAGGACTCCAGGCGGGCGATCGTGTTGCTTCGATCAATGGATTTGAGATCAGCAATTTCAGTGAGATCCAAACGGCCGTTCGGCTGGCCGCACCGTTTGAGGCGTTGATGTTCGACGTCGAGCGCGATGGGGAACTCTTGTCCAAGCTGGTCGTTCCGGAGCAGAGCGAGATGAACTGGCTTCAGGTCGGCATCGCGCCGGCGTTTGTAAACGAGATCATTGCGGTATCGGCCGAGTACACCATGATGCCGGGGGCCTACCCGAAACCCGGCGACGTCATCACGGAAATCAATGGCACGAAAGTTGACGAATCACTGCGGCTATATGTTGTGGCGTCGATGCTGCAGGGTCGTAACAAGCCCAGTTCCATTCTTGTCGAACGTTCGGATCCTGCCGACCCGCAAAAACCGAAAAAGCAGATTGCGATTTCGATCAGCAAGAGCATCGCGTTTGCGCGCAACGGCTTCAAAGGAGATTCGCCTCAGGACCTGCTCGGTTTGCGGCCGCGGGTCAAAGTATCGCGCGTGACGCGCAAGAGCGCGGCGGCGTTTGCAGGGCTGTTGGATGGAGACGTGATCGTGCGCTGGGGCAAGTATGAAAACCCCACGCCCGATGAGATCCGCGGGAGCATGCTTGATCGCGATGGTCGAGACATCCCGGTGCGGGTACTGCGAGATGGACAGAATCTGTCGGAGCCTTTGTACTACCGGCCTCGGATTGTCCGAGATCGGGAGGGCGAACTCATAGCGCGTGCGGGCTGTAAGTTCATTCTAAACGAACAGGATCGAATCATGTTGTCCGGCGTGACCGCGGAGGCCTTCGGCAAGCCGACCCCCGCCGCGCTGGCCGGTCTGCGGAAGGGCTGCGAAATCGTGGCGGTCGACCAGCAGCCGATCAACACTTGGTCGATGCTGGCGGAGCGTTTTCGCGAGTTGGCCGGCAAGACCGTGCAACTGACCTACCTGCCGCCTGGTTCGAGTGAGCCGCAAATCGCCATGATGAGCGTTCCGGAATCCCTTTCGACCCTGTTGGATATGCCCAGTTACGCGGGACCGTTCCAGCGCATCAACTTCACTCTGGACGGCCGAACCGAGATACTGGTCTCGTATGGTGGGGAACAGGATTATCTGCCGGCTTATCATCCGCTCGCCATTCGGTACTATCTCGAGCAGCACGTCGGCGAGGAAGTGCAGGTCGCGTTTCAGGATGAGGCCGGCGTGGTGCGTCACGAGTCGGTGCGGGTCACGGAAGACATGGTTGACCCGTGGTATCGGCGCGTGGTCTACAGCATACCGGATTTCCAATTCAAACCTGTCGCGTACCTCAATCGTGAACTGAACCCGTTCAAGGCCGTCTGGGCCGGCACGATGCAGACCTACTACTTTGTGGCCAAGACCTACCTCACGCTTCGCCGTCTGATTTTCACGCGTTCGGTGGGTGTGGAGCACATGTCGGGTCCGGTGGGGATCATCGGCATCGGCAGTCGCGTCGCCAAGGCGAGCAAGATCGATTTATTGTTTTTCCTGGCCTTGATCTCGGCCAACTTGGCAGTATTGAATTTCCTGCCGCTGCCGATCGTGGACGGCGGCCTGATGGTCTTCTTGATTATTGAGAAGATCAAAGGCTCGCCGGTCGGCATTCGCACGCAAGTCGTCACGCAACTGGTCGGCATCGCCCTGTTCGCGACGATGTTCGTGCTCATCACGTTCAAAGACATCGCCGACCTGATCGGCTGAAGCGCCGCGGGCGTCGCGTAGCGACGCCCGCTGGGTGCGTCTTGCCATTGGGCTGGTCGTGCTCCGCCTTTCAAGAGCGAGGGCTGAGGTTCAACCCCCATCCGCTGAGGTCGGGGGAGCGGTTTCAGCCTGCGGCTTCTTGGGCGGACCCGTCGGGATTGGCGGCAGCAGTGAAGAAACCGCGGCGGCCAGCTCTTCCGACACGAGCCTGCCCGGCACCATCGGTTGCCCGACGGTGTCACCGAGCGGCGCCTTTACCTCGGCATCGCTGGCGGCGCCGGCCGGCACCAGCAGTTCAACTTCGGTGGGCTCCTCGATCTTCTCGGGAATCGGTTCGCCGACCATCTTCAGCCTCAGATCGAGGTGCGGCTTGAACGCCGTGCCGGCGGGGATCAAGTGACCGAGAATGACATTCTCCTTCAGGCCGCGAAGACGGTCCACCGCGCCGGAGATCGCAGCCTCGGTGAGCACTTTGGTGGTCTCCTGGAACGACGCGGCGCTGATGAACGACTCGCTCTGCAGGCTGGCCTTGGTGATGCCCAGCAGCAGCGTGCGCGCCGAGGCGGCCTTGGGCCTGCGCCCCTTGGCGGGCGCGCCGCCTTCTTCCTCGGCGGCATCATTGATCTCGCTCAATTCCGCCTTGGCCAGAATCTGGCCCTTCTCCAGATCGGTGTCACCGGGGTCGGAAATCTTCACGCTCTTGGCCAGGCGCTGGTTCTCCGCCCGGAACTTGAACTTGTCCACGACCTCGCCCGGCAGGAACGCACTGTCGCCCGCATTCTCGACCTGGACTTTACGCAACATCTGCGTGACGATGATCTCAACGTGTTTGTCATTGATGCCCACGTTCTGCGAGCGGTAAACCGCCTGCACTTCCGCGAGCAGGTAGTTGAAGAGTGCGTCTTCACCTTTGATGCGCAGGATGTCGTGCGGGATCATCGGTCCTTCGATCAGCGGGTCCCCCGCGGAGACGTAATCTCCGGCATGGACCAGCAACTGCTTGTCCTGCGGAACGTGGTGTTCTTTCTCGATGCCCGATTCGCTGCGGACGACGATGGTCATCTTGCCGCGGCGTTTGTCGGCGCGGATTTCGACCGTTCCGGAAATCTCCGCCATGACGGCCGGTTCCTTGGGCTTGCGGGCTTCAAAGATCTCGGTCACCCGCGGCAATCCGCCCGTGATGTCCTGCGTGCCGGAGATGGCCCGTGGCTGACGTGCCAGAAGAGAGCCCGGCACGATCTTTTCGCCTTCTGCAATCTCGATGCGGGCTTTCGCGGGCAGATAGTGGTAGTCCAGCACGGCGCCGTTCTTGTCCTCGATGATCAGTTGCGGATGCTTGTCACCCTTGTGCTCGATCACGACGAATTTTGCGGCTGCCCGCTCCTGCTCCAGGCGTACCGTTTCGCCTTCGGCAATGTCCTGGAAGCGGAGGAAGCCGCCGACTTCCGCGAGAATCGGCGTGAGATGGGGATCCCATTGCACAAGCGGCTTACCCTTGGAAGCTTTTTTGCCCTCGGCCGTGAACACTTCGGAACCGTAGGGCACCTTGAATCGTTCGAGTTCCCTGCCCTTGCGATCGTTGACGGCAATCTCGCCGTTGCGTTTCAGGACGATCAGCTTCATTTTCCCAGTGTCAGAGTCGGGGACTTCGGCGACGTTCAGATTATGGTAGGCCACCACGCCCTCCTGGGTGGCCAGAATCTTGTTTTCCAGGATGCTGTGTGATGCGACACCTCCAGTGTGGAAGGTACGCATGGTCAGTTGCGTTCCGGGTTCACCGATCGACTGCGCCGCCAGAATGCCGACGGCCATTCCCTCTTCCACGGCGACGCCCGTGGACAGGTCCAACCCATAGCATCGTGCGCAGACGCCCAAAATGCTCTCGCACGTCAACGGGCTGCGAATGCGAATCGTATCCAAGCCCAGTTCTTCGATCTTGGCGGCGATCTGCTTCGAGACGATCTGGTTCTCGGCGACGATGAGTTCGTCAGTGATCGGGTTTCGGATGGGATCGCGCGCGGTTCGGCCAACGATGTGGTCGCGCAGCGGAATCTCGATTTCCTCACCTCGGTAAATGGCGCCCTTGGTGATGCCCTGGATGGTCCCGCACTCGATCTCGTTGATGATGACGTTCTGGGCGACGTCGGCGAGTTTTCGAGTCAAATAACCTGAGTCGGCCGTCTTGAGTGCCGTGTCCGCCAGACCCTTCCGGGCCCCGTGTGTGGAGCTGAAATACTCCAGAACGGACAGTCCTTCTCGGAAGTTGGACTTGATGGGCGTCTCGATAATCTCGCCGGAGGGTTTGGCCATCAATGCCCGCATGCCCGCCAGCTGGCGAATCTGATCCACCGAGCCCCGGGCGCCGGAGTCGATCATCAAGTAGATCGGATTGATGTAGTGCGTCCGATCCGGAGCATCGGCATCGACGTAGTTGCTGTCGGCATCGCGAAAATCGGCGCCGAGTTCCTTGAGCATTTCCTCGGTGACCAGCTCACGGGCGTGGATCCACACGTCGATCAACTGGTTGTAGCGTTCCAGCGAGGTCAGGGCGCCCTGGTGGAAGCTCTTCTCGATGCGGTCCACCTTCTTCTGGGCAGCGTCGATGATCTGGTGCTTGGCCGCCGGCACCCGCAGATCCGTGACGCCGAAGGACAGCCCGCCCAGCGTGCTGTGCCTGAACCCGACGTCCTTGATGCGGTCGAGTACGTCGATGGTTTCCGCGCGCCCCAGCAGCTCGTGACAATCAGCGATCACCCGAGCGGACCCCTTGGAGGAGAGTGGATAATTGTAAAACGGCATCTGCAAAGGCAGAATCTCGTTGAATAGCAATCGTCCCACGGTCGTCATGACCAAGTGGTTATCCGGAACCGGCTCGGGTGCGTCCTTGTGAGATTGAATGATACTCTCTCGCCGGAGCCGAACTTTGATCTTTTCGTGCATGGTGACACGACCGAGGTCATATGCGAGCAGCGCTTCCTGCGGGTCGTGAAACCGCCGGATCTTCTTATCTTCGACCGCAGTTTCGAGCTGCTCGAATGTCAGGTAGTAGATGCCGAGCACGATGTCCTGTGAAGGCGACATGATCGGCGCCCCGCTGGAAGGCCCGAATATGTTGTTGGTCGAAAGCATCAAGACATGCGCTTCCACTTGAGCTTCGATGCACAACGGCAGATGCACCGCCATTTGGTCGCCGTCGAAGTCTGCGTTGAAGCCTCGGCACACCAGCGGGTGGATTTTGATGGCATTGCCTTCGACCAGTACCGGTTCGAACGCCTGGATGCCCATGCGGTGCAGCGTCGGGGCGCGGTTGAGCAGGACGGGGTGCTGGTAGATCACTTCTTCCAGGATGTCCCAGATTTCCTGGTCGCGGCGCTCGAGCATTTTCTTGGCGGACTTGATCGTATCCGCCAGGCCGCGCTCCTTGAGCTTGCGAATGATGAACGGTTGGAACAGTTCCAGGGCAATTTTCTTGGGCAGGCCGCACTGGTGCAGCAGCAGATCCGGCCCAACGACGATGACGGAGCGCGCCGAATAATCGACACGCTTGCCGAGCAGGTTTTCGCGGAAACGCCCTTGCTTGCCCTTGATCATGTCCGCCAGCGACTTCAGTGGGCGATTGGACGAGCCCAGCACGGCGCGACGGCAACGGCCATTGTCGAACAGCGCGTCGACGGCCTGCTGCAACATGCGCTTCTCATTGCGAATGATGACTTCCGGAGCGTTGAGATCGACCAGCTTTTTCAGGCGGTTGTTACGGTTGATGATCCTGCGGTACAGATCGTTGAGGTCGCTCGTGGCAAAGTTGCCGCTTTCGAGGAGCACGAGGGGGCGCAGATCAGGCGGGATCACCGGGATGACCTCCATGATCATCCATTCCGGTTGGTTGTCCGATTTGCGCAAGGCCTCGACGATCTTCAGACGCTTGGTCAGATCCTTGGTTTTCTGTTTGCTGCTGGTCTTGGCTAATCCGTCGCGCAGATCTTCCGAGATGGCTTCCAAATCAAGCGCGGTGAGCAGTTCGCGCACGGCTTCGGCGCCCATCGCAGCCTTGAAGCTGTTGTCGCCGTATTTCTCGCACGCGGCGCGATATTCTTCTTCGCTCAGCGATTGCTTGAGCTTGAGCGGCGTGTCCATTGGATCGATGACCACGTAATCCTGAAAATAGATGATCTTTTCCAAGGACGACGTCTTCATATCCAGCAGCGCCCCCAGGCGAGAAGGCATGGCTTTGAAGAACCAGATATGCACCACCGGGGCAGCCAGGTTGATGTGCCCCATGCGTTTCCGGCGGACGCGGGAATGCGTGACCTTCACTTGGCAGCGGTCGCAAATGATGCCCTTGTGTTTGGTGCCTTTGTACTTGCCACAAGCACATTCCCAGTCGCGCTCGGGACCGAAAATGCGTTCGCAAAACAGCCCATCTTTCTCTGGCCTGTACGTGCGGTAGTTGATCGTTTCCGGCTTCTTGACTTCCCCGAAGGACCAGCTCCGGATGTCGTTGGGCGAAGCCAGCATGATCCGGACGCTGCCGTAGTCGTTAATGCGGTCGTAAACGTTTTCAGCCATTCCTGAAAGATCCTTTCGTGATTCGGCTCGTCGTCCGTATCAGGGTCATCTCTATTCACAACCGCCGCTAAGTGGCCCGAGCTGTGATGGAGGCCACGCGACTGGGATTCAGTTGCATCGACACCAGGCCGGGCACCCGTCGGAAGCCCAGTTCTTCGCAGAAATCGACCTCGGTGCCATAGGCTGTGACATCGATTCGCTCCACGCCATACTCGGCCAACGATTGCAGGATCCGGCGGGCGATTTCCCGCGCGATTCCTCGGTCGTCATGCTCGATCCGGCCGTCCTGTCGCGTGATGGCTGCCGGACCCTGGGCCACGGGATCCAGCTTGCATTCTACTAAGTAGCCGATGACGCCATCGGTGAGGCCTCGCCCCACGCCAATGAGTCGCCCGTCCTCGCGCGCCGTGACGAAGCAGTGGCTCTTTTGCAGCATCCGCGAGAGTTTCTGGCCGTCCGCTCGTGTCGAGTGATGCTGCTCACTGTAAAAATCCAGCAACTCCTGAGCGTCAATGTGGTCGACAACTTCGTAGGTGATCTCACTCACGACCGGCTCCTCTCACGCAGCCTGCTCAAGTGCTCTAGAACGCCGCGACGCGCTTCTTCTCCATCTGGATGTTCATCCCCAGTCCCTTGATTTCATTGCACAGCACGTCAAACGAAACCGGCGTGCCGGCTTCGAGCATGTTCTGACCCTTGACCATCGACTCGTAGATCTTGGTTCGACCTTCGACGTCGTCGCTCTTGACGGTCAGCAGTTCCTGCAAGACGTACGATGCCCCATACGCCTCCAGACCCCACACTTCCATCTCGCCGAACCTCTGGCCACCGGTGCGGGCCTTGCCGCCCAGAGGCTGTTGAGTGATCAGGCTGTATGGGCCCGTGGAGCGGGCGTGGATCTTGTCGTCCACCAGGTGGTGCAGCTTCATCATGTAGATGAACCCCACGGTCACGTTTTGATCGAACCGTTCGCCGGTGCGGCCGTCATACAACACAACCTTGCCATTCCGCGGCATCTCCGCGAGAATCTCACGCGTGGCCCCCGCCTGCTGAACGACTTCCTTTTGTTCCCGGCGCTCGCGAACACGGGCGTTCGCTTCCTCGATTACCGCCATAATCTCCTCTTCTGAAGCGCCATCGAACACCGGCGTCACAGCCTGGAATCCGAGGATTGCGGCCGCCCAGCCGATGTGCGTCTCGAGGATTTGGCCGACGTTCATTCGGGAGGGCACGCCCAGCGGATTCAGGGCGATGTCGACCGATGTGCCGTCTTCCAGGAACGGCATGTCTTCTTCGGGGAGAATTTTCGCGATGACGCCCTTGTTGCCGTGCCGGCCGGCCATCTTGTCGCCCACGGACAGCTTCCGCTTGTTGGCCACATAGACCTTCACCATTTCCAGGACGCCGGAGGGGAGCTCGTCGCCCCGTTTCATCTGGGCGACTTTGCGGGAGGTTTCCTCGATGATCTCGTTCATCATCGGCCAGTATTTGTCGGCGATCTCCAGAATGATCTTTTTGTTTTCGGCCTGCTTGACCCAGCGCACATCGCGGGTCTTGATGAGCTCAGCCAGAGACTCGATCTGTTCCAGGAGCACCTCGTCGAGATCACTCTTGCCGACTTTCTGCCGCGTGTTGGGGTCAATCAACGGTTCATCGATCTTCTTCTCGATGGCGTCACAAAGGCTTCGGAAAACTTCGGTCAGTTTTGAGTTGTTCCGATCCTGATATTCCTTGATTTGGCGATTGAGCGCCTTTTTCTGCTCGTCATTCATGTGCATCCGGCGCGAGAAGCGCTTGGTCCCGATCACGATCCCTTCTTCGCCGGAGGGCACCTCGAGCGAGTCGTTCTTCACGTCCTCGCCGGCGCGCCCGAAGATGGCGTGCAGGAGCTTTTCCTCGGGAGTCAATTCGCTCTTGGATTTGGGGCTGACTTTGCCGACCAGGATGTCCCCCGTTCCGACCCGCGTGCCGACCCGCACCACGCCGTGCTCGTCCAGATTTCCCAGGGCCTTCTCGGAGACGTTGGGGATGTCGCGCGTGAACTCCTCACGCCCGAGTTTGGTCTCGCGAATCTCGACTTCGAACTCGTCGATGTGAATGCTGGTGTAGGCGTCTTGCTTGACCAGACGCTGGCTGATCAGGATCGCGTCCTCGAAGTTGTACCCGTCGTAGGTCATGAAGGCGACCAAGATGTTCTTGCCCAGCGAGAGTTCGCCCAGGGTTGTGGCAGGACCATCCGCGATGATCTCGTCCTTCTTGACTTTCTGTCCCGGCTTGACGATCGGTCGCTGATTCAGGCAGGTGCGTTCGTTCAGCCCCTGAAACTTTCGCAGGGCGTATTCTTCGGTGTCATTGAGGACGATGCGCAGGGCATCGACATGCGTTACCGTGCCGTCCTGCTCTGCCCGGACCACCATGCCGCTGTATTTCGCCACGACTTTTTCCATGCCCGTCGCGCAGATGGGCGGCGTGGTCTTCAGCAGCGGCACCGCCTGCCGCTGCATGTTCGAGCCCATGAGCGCCCGGTTGGCGTCGTCGTGTTCCAGGAACGGAATCAATGACGCGGACACGCCGACGATTTGCTTGGGCGAGATGTCGATGTGGGTGACGTCATTCTTATCGACCTGCGTCAGTTCACCATGGCGACGAGCGATAACTTGATCTTT
>JADFJZ010000412.1 GCA_022565195.1 Planctomycetota bacterium
AGTTTGCGTTGCCGAAGGACGCGGCTCACGAGTTGACGCCGAGTAATTAGGATTCGCAGTGCGATTCGTTCGGGGGCGATGTGGGCCTGTATAAAGATGCTGCATTTGTACGCAGAGCGAAGCGGGCGCTGTCCGCGGCGGACGACCGGATGGCGCAGATCATTAAAAAGGTCGGGCCTTTCAAGCCCGGCGTGGTCGAGAACACATTTCAAGCGTTGATCCTTTCGATCATTCACCAGCAGCTTTCGATGGCAGCGGCGCGCACCATCAGCGGGCGCGTGCTGGATCTGTGCCCGCGCCGCCGACTGAGTCCGAAGGCGCTCGTCGCGGCGACGGATCAGCAATTGCGCGGGGCGGGGCTGTCGCGCCAGAAGGTCACTTACGTCCGCAGCGTGTGCGATCATTTCCTGAACGGCCGGCTCAAACCGCGCCGGCTGGCCCGCCTGTCCGATGAGGAAGCGATCGAGCAACTGGTGGACATCCGCGGCGTGGGCGTGTGGACCGCCGAGATGATTCTGATGTTCACGCTGCAAAGGCCCGACGTCTGGCCCGTGGATGACCTCGGCCTACGGCACGCCCTGAAGAAATCGTATCGCATTCCCATGACCGTCAAGCGCGATCGGCTGATTCGGGCCGGCGAGAAATTTCGCCCCTATCGCAGTGTGGCCTGCTGGTATCTGTGGAGCAGCCTGGATACGGGTATCGTGCCGGGGTTCGAATAGCATGGCGGAGGCTTCCGGTGACTGAGCATTCGCGCAGGCTCCCGACCCGTCGGGATTCCATTCCGCCTGCGGCTCCTTGTGTGCTGCGGTCGGTGATTCCAAGCCGAGTGTGGGCAATTCTTAGGGAGGACGTGGGAGACGGCTGGTTTTCACGGGAATCTGCGGCGAGCGCAGCTAGCGGGCAACTTTTTCGGTGCGTCTGGTCGATATTACCCGCGAGACGACACACAAAATCATCTGTTTCTGGAGACATTTGATGGGTAGCGCTTGCACCAATATGAAGTACGTGTGGGCAAGGATCTGCTTGGCCGGTGTTACGGTGGGCCTTTTCGGCCACATCGGTTGCACTCGGCCGGTAGACATCCCAATTGACGACTGTGGGGCCGTGACGATCGAGAGCGCCAGCGCCGATGCCAACGCTGCCGGAATGGATTTCATCACCAGCGATTGCCGAATTGTCGGCGTCGAAGCGGGCGCCACCGCCGGGACGTTTGTGATCACCATTATCATCACGGAAGATGACGGCGGCATGCCCAAGCCGAGAGTGCTGTTCACGCTCGAAGTGCCCACGGAGGGACTTCCACTCGACATGCCGATCAGCCTGGAGCGCGCGGGAATCGATCTCGAAGTACAATTGGCGCCGGCGGTGTACCAGGAAGTGGATCTCGAGAGAGAGGCGGCCGGCGAGGATATGCTCGGCCCGTTCTGGAGTTCGAATGGGGGTACGATTTCGTTCACCGAGCAGGCGGACAGCACTCTTCTCGGCGACTTCAATTTCACCGCCGATAATCCATCCGCAGTGGATAATACTGCACTGGGCACGGTTCGGGTTCAGGGCACGGTGATCTTGAACAACATTCTGACACTCGATACGCCATGCGGCATGCAATCGTTTTCGATCGGCATGGTCACTGTGATGGGCCTGTGCCTGGTCCGCTTCGGCCTGCGGCGGCGCCCGGGGGGATGAAAGCGCGGTACGCGTCGGCGGCACGCAGGTGTGGGGATTCGCCTCAGCCCGGCAAGAGTTCGCGCGCCCAGCAGGGTGCGGTGACGAGCTTGGCGGGCAGGTGGCTGTAGGCGGTTTTGAGCGTGCTGGTCACATCCGCGGGGGCCAGGCAGAAGGTCGGGAACTCCAGGAGATCCGTTCGCATGCTGAAATCCCTCATGCTGCGGGCCGCAAAGCGCATCCCCCCAACCGTGCCGTCCAAGTAGATCGCGCTCCACGGCTCCCGGGTGACCTCGTTGACAGTGCGGAAGCACATGACGCGGTTGGCCGCCTTTTCCAGAAAGACGTTCAAGGGTGAAGCGGGCATCCGATCAGGCCGCACGACGGCGACGGTGTGCATGGGCTTGGTGATCAGTTTGGGCGGGATCTGATCCGCCTCAAAATTGCACATGGCCAGCGTCTCGGCCTCCCGCACCACGGCGTTGACCTCGCGGTTGACTGCTTCCTGATTGATGTTGGCTTTGGCAAGCAGCATCTCCATCGCGTCGGCGCCGAGCAGAATGGGGTAATTCTGCAGCGGGTCGGTCAGGGCCGCGTGGGCCAGGATGTCGCAGGCCTTGATGATCAGCGTCAAATGGCGGGCTTCGCCGGAAAGTTGTTCGATGCCTTCTTTGACATCCGTGTGGTGGCCGACGGCCTGACCGATGAGTTCGGGCACTTCCCACTTGAACATCAGCTTTTCGCCGATCTGTGCGAAACTCCATCCCAGTATGGACTTCTCGTCGTATTGAAACTGGCCGGGGTCGGCCGAGGCCGCGTTCGTCAGGTCGATCATCAGGT
>JADFJZ010000413.1 GCA_022565195.1 Planctomycetota bacterium
ACGCGCCGCAGGTCCGGATGTGTGGCATCGGACACCACGACTCGCGATCGCCGCGTGATCTGGCAGGCCATCAGCGCGGCCTCCGCCGCCGCCGAGGCGAATTCGTAGAGCGAGGAATTGGCGATGTCCATCGCCGTGAGTTGGCAGACCATGGTCTGAAACTCATAGAACGCCTGCAACACGCCCTGCGACGCCTCGGCCTGATACGGCGTATAGGCGGTCAGGAACTCGCTCTGCATGGCCAGCGCACCAACGATGGTCGGCACGAAGTGGTCGTAAATCCCGCCGCCGAGAAAGCTGATCTGCTGATCGGTCGAGACGTTCTTGCTCGCCAGCCGTTCCAGGTCCGCCAGCAATTCCATTTCTGCGAGGCCCGGCGGGATATTCAAACGCTCTTTGAGCTTGTGCGCTTCGGCCACGCCGGCGAACAACTCATCGACCGTCTCAGCGCCGATGGTCGCAAGCATGGCCTGCTCGTCGCTCTTTGTCAGTTGAGTGTAGTCCATGAAAAAGGGTCCGAGGCGCGGAGGGGCCGAGGGTTCAAGGACGGCGGGAGGAAGCCCTCCTTGTGAGACAGGCTTCGATCGCTTGAAATCAGCCGTTTTTCTCTTTTCTCTTTTCTCTTTTCTCTTTCACTCCGAACACGTCTCTCTTGTAAATTCTCCGCTCAAGAGCGCGGACGTATTCGGTCCAGTTTGAATCTTCGTCCTTTGCTTTGCCAATCGCCGCCAGGCATTGAAAGACCTTGGCGTCGAGGTTGTCGAGATAGTGGATGGCCACCGCCTCGGGCATCGCGGGCAGCTTGGGGCTGCCGAATTCGTACTCGCCGTGATGCGACAATACGACGTGCTGTAAGGCCCACTTCTTGTCCTCAGGGAACGGCTTGCCCGTCGCTTCCGCGATCTCTTTGGTCTTTTCTTCGATCCAAATCACGCAATGGACGATGTGGCCGATGAGCTGGCCTTGGTCGGTGTATTGGAAATTCGTGTCGTATCGCAGCTCCTCGGTCTTACCCAGATCGTGCAGGAAGAGGCCGGCCAGCACGAGATCCATACTCAGTTCCGGATATCGCGGAATGACCACCTGCGCGAGTTCCAGCAAGTTGAGCGTGTGCTCCAGAAGCCCGCCCACATACGCATGGTGCATGGTCACCGCCGCCGGAGCGCGCTTGAAGCGGGCGACGAGTTGCTCGTCCTGCACGAATAATTTGATCACCTCCAGCAAGTCACGATCCTCGATCGTCCGCAGGATGGCCTTGACTTGCTCCCACATTTCATCGACGTCGCGGTCGGTGGCCGGCATGAAGTCGGCGATGTTCACTTCCTCAAGCTCGATCGCTTTCATGCCGTCGATGATGAACTGCAAGTTGCCTTTGTAGCTCTCGGTTCGGCCTCGGAAGCGCATGAAACCGCCGTCGGGCATGGCTTTGTATTGCTCTTCGGTGGCCTGCCAAGCCCGCGAGAGCAACTGCCCGGTCTTGTCAGCCAGCACCGCATGGATGTACAGCGAGCCGTTGTTCGTACTGCGGAGATCCTTGGAGGCGATCATGAAGACTTGATCCTCGATCTGCAGCCCAGCCTCCAGTTCATTGATGTAACGGTGTTCCATAATAATTTTCCCAAGGAGCCGCAGGCTTCAGCCTGCGCGATTCTCCGCCCGGCGTAGCGTTCTCACTCTATGTGGATCCGCGCGGGCTAAAGCCCGCGGCTCGTTGACATTCTGTGGTCAACTGCGTCATCATACCGGATCCGATACAAGCCCGCCAGAGCTTGAAATTTGCAGCGATCGCCTGTATTGATACGCGACAATGCGCTGGACCGAATTCTTCATCCCGACTTCCAAAGAGATCCCCACCGACGCGGTGGTGCCGTCGCACACGCTGATGATCCGGGCGGGCCTGATCCGGCAACTCGTCGCCGGGGCGTATACTTACCTGCCGCTGGGTTATCGTGTGTTGCGAAAGGCCGAGCAAATCGTGCGCGAGGAAATGAATCGCGCCGGCGCCATCGAGCTGCACATGCCCGCCATGCAACCGGTCGAGTTGTGGAAAGAGACCGGGCGCGTCGAGGCCATGGGCGACACGCTGATCCATTTGCCCGATCAGGATTGGCGCTCCGGCACGGTGCTCGGCCCGACGCACGAAGAAGTCATCACCGACATCGTCCGCGCCTTTGTGAGCAGCTACAAGCAACTGCCGATCAATCTGTACCAGATTCAGACCAAGTTCCGCGACGAGAAGCGTCCCAAGAGCGGCGTGCTGCGGACGCGCGAGTTCCTGATGAAGGACGCCTATTCCTTCGACGTCGATCTCGAGGGGCTGAATGCGAGCTACGACAAAATGTACGCCGCCTACTGCCGCATCTACGAGCGCTGCGGCCTGCCATACGTTTCGGTGGAGGCGGACAGCGGCGCCATCGGCGGAGACGTGTCGCACGAGTTCATGGTCGCCACTGATGCCGGCGAGGACGTTCTCGTCAAGACCGCCGACGGTTCGTACGCCGC
>JADFJZ010000414.1 GCA_022565195.1 Planctomycetota bacterium
CTGGTACGCCTCTTCGCTCGGCCGCTGCTACGGCGCCAGCATGGAGGCCGTGCTGAGTGCGTGGTTAAGTTCTTCCAAGGCTAAGCGCGTGCTCGACGTAGGTTGTGGACCGGGCCTGGCGGCCGAACGACTCTTCACACGCGACGCCGAAGTCTGGGGTCTTGATTGCTCGCTCGAGATGGCCTACCGAGCCCGAGCACGCAGCGAGAAGACGGGAGTGCCGCGTTTCATCGTCGTGGGCTCGGTCGTGAGTCTCCCCTTTCCAGACGGCACCTTCGATCTGGTTTCGTGCGTCAACTGCCTCGAGTTCGTTGAAGATCGGCACCGGGCTTTTCGCGAGATCGCCCGTGTGCTCGCGCCTGCCGGTCGGGCGGTGCTCGCTGTGCTCAACCGGCGGAGCTTGTGGGAGATCACGCGCCGCCTGCGACGGCCGCTGTCTCGCACCTCGTACTATGATGGCCGGTTCTTTAGCGAGCAGGAGCTACGCGACCGTTGCACTGCTGCGGGGCTGGATGTGGCTGACTGCCGCTCGGCCGTACACTTCCCGCCGATCCCGCCGGGACCGCTGGCGCGACTCTACCTCGGTTGGGATCGTTGGGCCTGCAAGCGCCGCCACTGCTTCGGCGGGGTGCTCTTGTGCCATGCGACGAAACCTGCGAAAACTGCTCCACGGAGCGAGAGTCGCTAGTTTTGCTGTGTCGAGAGGAGTGTTCATGCGCTACGTGGTGGCGGGCGTCGGTCGGCAGGGATTGTCGGCAGTCTATGACCTCGTCTGCAATTGCGAGGCTTCCGAGGTGCTGGCCATCGACGCGCGCCTGAGCGATGATGGTTACCGGAGGGAAGTCCAGACGCACGTCGCCCAACTGCTCGACGAACGCGCAGCCGTCGTCCGCCTGCAAGGCGCGGATCTGGCCGTGCAATCCGCATTAGACAAACTGGCCGACGATATTCGCGGCTTCGATTGCATGATCAGTGCTCTGCCCTATGCCTTGAACGGCAAGCTCTCGCAAGTCGCCATCGCCGCCGGCGTACCCATGTGCGACATGGGCGGCAACCCGGACATGGTGGATCAGCAGCAGCAACTGGCCGCCACGTTCAACCATATCCTGGTCCCCGAATGCGGACTGGCGCCGGGCATTGCCAACGTGTTCATCAAGTACCTGCACGAACACCACGGCGCGACGCACATTCAGGCATTCTGCGGCGGGCTGCCGAAAGAAAAGCCCGATCCCGCCGCCAACCCCCTGCAATACAAGCTGGTGTTCAGCCCGCAGGGTCTGATCAGTGAATACATGGGCGAGTGCCCGGTTCTCGACAACGGCAAGGTACACTACGCCGCAGCGCTGTCCGGGCTGGAACGCTTCGACGACGACCACGAGGCGTTCTACACAAGCAACAACTCGCCGCGGATCCTCGAATACTTCGCCTTGCTCGGCATTCAGCAGTGCCGATACAAGACGCTCCGCTACGATGGCCATCTCGAGAAGATTCGGGTGCTGCGCTCGTTGGGATATCTGCGGCGGCACGACAGTACGGATCCCGATCTCGCCCAGCGACTGGCCGACTCCGCCGCGTTGAAGTTTGACCGGGCCAGCGACGAAGACAAGGTCATTCTCGCCGTGCGCGGGAGCGCCGACGGATCCTCGCCCGCGTCGATCGAGCTGATCGACCACCTTGACCCGGATACCCGCTTTACAGCCATGGAGCGGACTACCGCCTGGGGCACGACGATCGTGGCCTATGCCCTCGCCAAGGGCATCTGCAGGCCGACGAATTTCGCCACGCCGGAGCAGTTCATCGACACAAAGTGGTTCATCGAGCAGCTCCGCCGCCGCACCAAACGCATCACAATCAAATCACCCTGACGTTGCTGCCCGAGGAGCGCGCGCTATTGATGCGACGGCAATTTTGTGTGATACTGCGTTCGCTTCACTGGGAATGGTCTTCATTAAAAGGTGCGCTGAAATGACAAATCGTAGACTTCTTCTTGCGTGTGTTCTGGCGTTCTCGATCAGTGTGCCGGCTGTCGCCGGGGATAAGTCACAAGAAAAGAAAGTCGTTAGTCCGGCGCTCGACTTCACCATGAAGAACATCGACGGCCAGGACGTCTACCTGGGCGATTACCAAGGCGACGTGTTGCTTGTTGTCAACGTCGCCTCGGAATGCGGGTTGACGCCGCAGTACAAGGATCTTGAAGCCTTCTACAAAAAGTACAAGGACCAGGGCGTGAAGGTGCTGGCGTTTCCGGCCAACAACTTCGGCGCTCAGGAGCCCGGCACCAACAAGGAAATCAAGCAGTTCTGCAAGACCAAGTTCGATGTGACGTTTGATCTCTTCTCGAAAGTCTCGGTCAAGGGAGACGACAAGTGCGACCTCTACAAATACTTGACCGACACCAGCAAGAATGGAGAATTCGGCGGGGAGATTCAATGGAACTTCCAGAAGTTCCTGGTCGATCGAACGGGCCGGGTTGTCGCACGATTCAAGCCCCGCGAGAATCCG
>JADFJZ010000415.1 GCA_022565195.1 Planctomycetota bacterium
TGCACATCGTAAGCACGACGGTGGGGTGCCACGGGCGACTTGCCTGCTCGTGCCCGCTGGCGGGCAAGCTGCCAGCGGCACCCCTGCGGTCAATCAGCCCTCTTGGGCACTCCGGGCGGGGGGCATCCTCTTCCGGATGCGGTTGATCATTGAGCGACTTGATGACGCATAGCGCCACCACAAGAGAAGCAGTATCACTCCCGCCAGGACGAAAACAACACAGCAAATGACAAAAACGATGAAGATTCGGGTCGACTGGATTGTTATCGTCAGAAGCGCAATCAAAAAGGTAACACGAGTTGGTATGAAGGCGAGGGCAAGATTGAGCAAGAGGGATGCTGGAGATCCCCGCGCGAGTTCATCAAGTTCGTTTTCAGAAATGATATAGGCTTTCAATTCCCCAAGAGGAGCAACGCGTATAACAGGCTCGACTTTCTGTATTCCCGTTCGATCGTCTTCGTTCACCATGAAGTGTTCTCGTTTCAGGAAGCGGAACTGAGTACCTGCGCGGACGCGCGAACCGTGCCTGCGCCCCCCCCCAGATCAACCACCAAGTGCCAATGACCACTTCGTGGCGGGCGGCAGCGGTACGGCGATGTTCGTACGTGTCCCCCCGTGTACTTGAACGGCTTGCCGTTCTTGTAGTTCTGGAAGTTCGGCGGATCGAGTAGCTGAACATTCGCCGCGTGGTCGAGGGTCACCTCGATGATGTCATCTGGACCAAGTTCGAACTCATAATGCAGGTAATTCACTCTTACGCCCCAATCTTCTCAATTATAGCGAATACTCCGACAGTGCCAACAATTTGACCCATGTATTCCTGTGTGCTGTTGCTGATCTGGACTGAACAAGCCTGAGCAAGGATCCCAAGAGTCATGCCACGTAGCTCAGGGCCATTCTCATCGACTATTGCTGCCTTCGCCGATTTCCGTGGCTTCGGAAACGAGGAGGCTGGAGATCTTCAGGCCTCGCTCTTCGGGCGTGCCGGGGATGATGTTGTCGAGCGTGATGCCGATGATCGCCGCGACCGCCATGCCGGTGGTGCAAATAGCGATGATCACGCCCGCGACTCCCTCGGGCATGCTGGCGCTCACCGCAGCGGAGCCGCCGTTTTGGAAGTAGTACGGCAGGCTCAGGCCCATGAACAGCGAAAACCCACCGATGAACAAGTTGCGATCGGAAGACAGGTCGGCCTTTGCAAACTGGCGCACGCCGACGGCGGCAATCAGGCCAAACAGCGTACAGTAAAGCCCGCCGACAACAGGCTGCGGAATCGCAGCGGCCAGGGCGCCGAACTTGCCGAACAAGCCCAGCAGCAACAGGATCACAGCCCCGATCTGCACCACGTACCGGGAACCGACCTTGGTCAGACCGATCAGCGCGATGTTCTCGGAATACGAAGTCGAACTGAAGCCGCCCAGCAGGCCGGTCAGCGAGCAGCCGACACCCTCAAAGCCGATGCCGCGCGAGATTTCTTTCGAGGTCGGATCGCCGCCACCGGCCATTTCTTTGCAAGCATGGTAATCCCCGAACGACTCGATCATCGACGCCAAATAGCCCGCCAAGACTGCAACCACCGCGCCGGCGGTGAACGACGGCAAACCCCACGGCAGAATCAGCGACTTCACACGCACCCAATCAGAGCGCCCGACCGCTGAAACATCGACATGCGCGGGCTCGCCCGGTTGGAACACTCCGACTGCGCCCAGCACGACGCACACCCCAACACTCCCCAGAATGGCCAGCAGCATCGGGAACAGCTTGAACAGTCGAATGCTTCGTGAAAGTACCAGTGCGAACAGGATGATCAGCACCATAGTCGTGATGGATATGTACCAGTTGCTGGCGGCGACCGGCGCACCGACTTGATACAGCGCCAACCCGATGAGCATGATGACCGGACCGATGACCACCGGCGAAAGGTAGCGGCGGATCCGGCCCATCAAACCCGTGAATCCGATCACCGCCTCGGCGATTCCACCGACGAGAATCGCACCTGCGATCGTGCGCATGCCGAACGCACCCGCATCCTGCCACTGCTGGATCAGCGGATCGAGGGTCGCGGGGTCCGTCGCGCCCGCGATGACGGGCGCCCAATCCGGCGCCCCGACAGCCTGCGTGGAAGCCACGATGCCGAAAAACGCCGCCAGGAACGAAAACGACACGCCCTGGATAATCGGCAAGCGCGAGCCGAATGTGGATTGCAGAAACGTCGCCACGCCGGAACAGAGCATGACGCTCGAAATGAGCAGTGCCGTGTTCGTAAGTTGCAGGTCACGCAGTTGCTCGGCGATTTCGGTCGGAAGGCCGTCAATCACCGGCCAGAGCTTCGGGCCGAAGATCAGCGGCACGGCAACCGTTGATCCGAACATCGTCAGGACGTGCTGCAACCCGAGGACGGTCGCCTGACCGAACGGTGGGCGATCATCGAGGCCGTAAGTGATACCGGCAGTGTTTCGAGTACGGCGTTCCACCGGATGTGCATCCTCCAAACGCGCCGC
>JADFJZ010000416.1 GCA_022565195.1 Planctomycetota bacterium
CGGGCGTGTGGAAATCGGGGTTGCGCGCGTAAAGGCCGCGCGCTCGCGTCCGGACGCCGAATCTCAAAAGGGCAAAGTCATTTTCCGCCTGCGGTTCGAGGAGGGGGCGACGAGTCTTGCCAGAATTCCATCGGATGCCCCGACTCGCTCCGAAGACCAGGTGGATGACCTCGTTGCTGTTGACGAGGGCAACAATGCTGTTCTCCTCACTTGGCACGAGAGAAACCTCGGTGACTACGACAACTCAGGCGAAGTCACGATTGCCGACGTTGCGTTAGTCGCCCTCTTTTATCTCGATAAACTCCAATGGGCGGAGAATCCCGATCAGTTCAAGCTCATTGACGGCACGGGCGACGGCGAGGTGAACATCGCGGACGTCGCCCCCATTGCCGTGAACTACCTCTCCGCAGTCGCTCAGCGGCACCGCGAGGCGAAGGTCGCCGCTGGCGAGCGCGTCATCCTGGTGCGCAAGGAAACCAACCCGGAAGATGTCGGCGGCATGTACGTCGCGCAGGGCATCCTGACCGCCACCGGCGGCAAGACCTCCCACGCCGCCGTGGTCGCGCGCGGCTGGGGAAAGTGCTGCATCGTCGGCTGCGAAGCGCTGCGAATCGACTACAACGGCCGGGGGATGATGGTCGGCGGCGTCACGCTGACGGAAGGCGATTACATTACGCTGGACGGCTCCGAAGGCCATGTCTACTCGGGCAAACTCCCTCTGACTTCATCGGAGACGCCGCCGGAATACAACACGCTCATGGATTGGTGCGATCGCCTGCGCAAATTGGAAGTGCGCGCCAACGCCGACACACCCGAGGACGCCCGCAAAGCAATTGAACTTGGGGCTGAAGGCATCGGCCTGTGCCGTACCGAACACATGTTCTTCGACAGCGAGCAGCGCCGACTGGCCATGCAGGAAATGATCATCGCCGAGAATGAATCCGCTCGCCGGGAAGCGCTGGACAAACTCCTGCCGTTCCAGCGTGACGACTTCGTCGGCATCTTCACTGCCATGGATGGCCGGCCCGTGACCGTCCGATTGATCGATCCCCCGCTGCACGAGTTTCTGCCCCACACCGCGGCGGATCAAGAGAACCTCACCCGGGCCAGCGGCGTGCCCCTCGAGAAGATTCAACGGCGCACCGAGCAGCTCCACGAAACCAATCCCATGCTCGGCCACCGCGGTTGCCGCTTGAGCATCACGTACCCTGAAATCCTGGAGATGCAAGTCACGGCGATTATCGAGGCGGCCATCACCTGCAAGCGTGACGGCATCGACGTCTATCCCGAGATCATGATTCCCCTGACGATCGATCCCAAGGAGCTGGACATTTTGGTGCAGCGAATACGCGCAGTCGCAGGCCGTATCATCGAGGAGGCGGGCGAAGCCCTTGATTACGTCGTCGGCACGATGATCGAGACGCCGCGGGCGGCACTGCTGGGCGATCGAATTGCCGAGGTCGCGGAGTTCTTCAGCTTCGGTACGAACGATCTAACGCAGACTACTCTGTCACTGTCACGCGACGATGCCGGGCGATTCCTGCCGGACTATGTCGATGAAAGCAAAGCCGCCATCTTCCCGCACGACCCGTTCCAGAGCCTCGATGTTGAAGGCGTGGGCCTGCTGATCAAGTGGTGCATCGAGCGCGGACGCTTGACCAAGCCGCGCCTGAAGATCGGCGTTTGTGGTGAGCACGGCGGGGAGGCCCGCTCGGTGCACTTCTGCCACGACGTGGGCATGGACTATGTGTCGTGCAGTCCGTTCCGCGTGCCGATCGCGCGTCTGGCCGCCGCCCAGGCCGCCATTCAGGGCGAGTATGGCCAAGCCGTGCAATTCCCGGTGCCGCGCCGGCTGGCGGCTGCCAAAGCCAAGCCCGTACGAAGAAAGACGGCCTCCAAGCGGAAGAAAACCACCAAGAAGGCCGCCAAGAAATCAAAAGCACGTAAATCGGGCGCAAAGCCCGGTAAGAAAAAGAAGGCACCCACACGCACCAAGAAAAGAAAGCCTGTCAAAAAGACCAAGCCCACCAAGAAGTCAAAAAGCACACGGGCGAAAGGCAAACCCAAAAAGAAAAAAACCGCAAAGAAACGGAAGCGCTAGCCATCCGGCAGAGATTCGCGCCGAACATCCAAGATGATTTGGGTGGCATGGGCATCCCGGCCACGCCAAACGCATCCACGCGCGTCCGATATGGGATCGTCCGATGCGGACCACGCGGCTGCTCCGTTGCGGGCATATCTTATGCTTCGACAGACCCCAGGGTCACGGACCCCACATCCTGATATTGACAGGTAACGTTGGAGGGAACCCCTTCGGCGGATGCGATTGGCTGCGGTTGCGTCTTGGCGATGCGATCAGCAGTCGAATCCATCCCCGGAAGCGAAGCAGGCATTATGTTCGGCGTCGATCAGCACAACCGAAGAATCCGGACCCTGGCCGCTGAAGTCGTGTGTACGGTCTGCGCGTCGGCATCG
>JADFJZ010000417.1 GCA_022565195.1 Planctomycetota bacterium
CGAGCGCGGGACGGAACTCGGTCTTCACTGATTTCGAACCGCAACTGAGCGCGCAGACTACAAACAGAATCGAGAGGCAGGGTCGAAATACAAGACGTAAGGCGTGTTGCATGTGGGTCACCTCACTTGAATTGTATCACATTGCCGCAGCTTTTCCAATGGTAGGCTTGATTTTCTCAGGGGACAAGCGGGTTCAAACGGGCGCGTCTTCGTCCTCTTCTTCCTCCTCCTCTTCTTCCTCTTCCACATCCTCCAGTTCTTCGCCTTCGTCCTCGATCTCTACTTTATCTTCGTCATAGTCGGCTTCGTAGCCTTGTTCGAGGTCTTGCTTGACTTGGGCCTGGAGTGCTTTCCAATCGTCGGCCGTGACGAGTACCTCGCGGGCCTGGGAGCCTTTGTAGTCGCCGACGATGCCGGCTTCGGCCATTTGGTCGATCAGGCGGGAGGCCCGCGAATAGCCGACGGTCAAGCGCCGTTGCAACAAGCTGACGCTGCCGCGCTTGGATTCCAGGATGATCCGCACAGCGTTCTCAAACAATGGATCACGCTCGCCGGTGTCGGCGCTGGAGCCGTTGCGGATCTGCATCAATTCGGGATGGTAGTCACACTTGCCCTTGCTCCGCAGATCAGCGACGGCAGCGCGGAGTTCGGAGTCTTCGATGAACGTGCCCTGGGCGCGGATCAGCGTCGCCGATCCGGGCGGCAGGAACAGCATGTCGCCCTGGCCCATGAGCACCTCGGCGCCGTTTTGATCGAGCACGATCCGCGAGTCCATGCGGGCGGCGACGCGGAACGCACAGCGGCAGGGCATGTTGGACTTGATCAGCCCGGTGACGACTTTGGCCTCCGGGCGCTGGGTGGCCACCACGATATGAATCCCGACCGCGCGGCTTTTCTGCGCCAAGCGGGCGAGGTGGAACTCGACTTCCTTGCCCGAGGTCATCATCAAGTCGGCGAGCTCGTCGATGAAGACCACGACGTAGGGCAAGTGCTTGGGGATCAGGGCTTTTTCATGGTCATTGCCGGGCTGGAAGCGTTCGTAGAGTTCCTGTTCCTCGAGCCGGTTGTAGCCGGCGATGTTTCGCACGCCCGCCTCGGCCAGCAGCCCATAGCGCTCGTCCATCTTGGTGCAGGCCCAATCCAGAATCTTCTCGGCCTTCGCGACGTCGGTGACGATCGGGCACATCAAGTGGGGAATGTCGCGGAACGAACTCAACTCGACCATCTTGGGATCGATGAGGACCATTTTGACGCGGTCCGGCCGCTGGGTCATCAAAAGGCTCATGATGATGGAATTGATGCACACGCTCTTGCCGGATCCCGTCGTGCCGGCGATCAGCAAGTGCGGCATCTTTGCCAGATCGTAGACCATGGGGTTGCCGCTGGCGTCTTTTCCCAGAAACAACGGCAGGGCCATTTGCTGGGCTTTCTTGCCGGCGACGTTCATCAATTCGCGGAGGCGCACTTTTTCACGATCCAGGCGCGGAACCTCGATGCCGATGGTGTTCTTGCCCGCGATGGTGGCCACCACGCGCACGGCCGGCGCCCGCATGGAACGCGCGATGTCGTTGGACAGCGCCGTGATCTGGCCGACCTTGGTGCCCGGCGCAAGCTGCAACTGGAACATCGTGATCACCGGCCCAGTCTCGATTTCCACGACCGGGGCTTCGATTTTGAAGTCGCGCAGCGTTTGCTCGAGTATTTTGGCTTTCTTGCGGGCCTCGGTTTCCTGCTGCACGGTGGAAGAATACTCCACGTCCTCCAACAGCGACAACGGCGGCAATACCCAATCGTCGAGCACGGCGGGGTAGCAGCCGGCCGACTCGTTCGATTCCGCGTCGTGCCTGCGGAAGGTCAGCGGTTTGACCTTCTGTGCTGCCGAGGCCTTGGCCGGCGCGGGCGGATCGCCGGGTGCATCACAGGTTGCGTCCTCTTCCATCTCAGCTTCAGCGATTGCTGCGGTCGCGGTGCGCTTGTTTGCAATGACTGGCTTGACCGCAGCGGATCGTGCGCGGGAGGTGACCCGGCCGGCGAAGCTGCCCGCCAACGAAGGCCGCTTGATGAGGCTCGACGCCGTGCCGACGGCAGCGCCGACGGCCGATGCGGCTGCCGAGGCAGCGGCTGCGGCGGCCGCCGAGAACACACTGCCCGCAAGCTGCGTGCCGCCGGCTGCGGCGCGGGTCATGCCGGTCCAGAAACCGTCAATCGTAAAGAGCAGCGCCGCCAACGCACAGTACGCGAGGATCAGGAACGTGCCAAATCCCTGGAAGTTCTCTCGCAGCAACTCGCCGAAGAACTGCCCCAGGGCGCCCGCATAACCGCTGGGCAAGTTCAGCGCCGCTCCCGGCCAGAGCACGTTGACCGTCGAGGAGGCTACCGTCGTCAGCACGACGACACCGGCGATGCGTTGCCAGAACAGATCGAACGGACCACGCGTGACGCGGAGCATTCCGCCTACGCCGAGGAACA
>JADFJZ010000418.1 GCA_022565195.1 Planctomycetota bacterium
GGCGGCGATCGGGTTTAGCATATACGCGTGATGAGCGGATCGGACACAGCCCCGACAGCCCGGCGAACGCACCGTAAGAAAATCCTCCGTATCGGCGGGACCGGTCTCCTTTTGTGTGTGCTGTTGTACCTTGCGACGCCGTGGCTGGTGCCGGGCCGGTGGATCGCGGCGACGCTGGCCAGCCGCATGCAGCGTTTGATGAACCGCCCCGTGCAGATCGAGTCCGTGGCCTTCGACTACAGCCGGGGACTGACGATCACAGGCTTTCGCATCGGGCGAAGAGAAGGCTTCGGCGACGGTGCGCTCGCGGAAGCAGAAGAATTGTCCATTCCTCTCAGCCGCTATGCACTGGCCCGGCCGGCACGGCTCCTCGGGCACTTGCTGGGTGTGAGCGCCGCCCCATTTGACCGCATCCAGATCCGGCAGCCTCAATGCTGGGCAGTCGTAAACGAACAGGGCGCCCTGAATATCGCCGACTTGAACGATCGCGGCGGTGCCCGTTTGCCGGCTCGATTGTTCGACATCACCGGCCTCACGTTGAATTTCATCGACCTGCGTCCCTCTGCCATCGAGATCGGCAGCGATGCACAACAAATCGTCTTGCCAACGCTCAAGTTCAGTTTGACTCCTTCGACCGGACGCGTCAACGTCGAGGGCGGACACCAAGCGGCGGATGAAGATGCAGGGGGCCGCGTGGCCGTCAGCGGTGAGATCACCACGCCTCGCCTCAGCGCCGACGCACCGCTCGGCGGCGGCGGGTCCATCCAATGGCGCGATCTGGATCTCCGGCAAGTGCCACGATTGTTTATTCCCTTCGAGGGCGTGCAAGCGCTCAGAGGCTTCAGCGAGGGGTCGCTTGAGGTGCAGATCTCAGAGGATTTGAACGTCACGTTTTCCGCAGACGTTGAGCTGTACCGGCCGACGATATTGTTGAGCGGGGGCCGATCCTGGCCGTTGTTTGAGCAGTCCAGTCTCAGCATCGCAGGCCGTTGGGATCCGCAGGCTGGATATGTCGAGTTCTCGAAATTGAAATATGACGCGCCGCCGGCCTTTTCGCTGACCGGCCGATCCGCCGCAGGCGGACTCGCCGCAATTATCGATCCCCATTCGCAACGCCAGGTGGTCGTTACTTTGTCAGGCCGGGCCGATTCGCTGGATGTCTTGCGAAAGCAACTCGAAGTGCTCGGCGCAGGCGGCATGGAAGATCTTCACGCCGATGGGCCTTGCGAGTTCGAGTTCGACTACGCGCGAACGATTCAAGGCGAGCGTTACGACATTCGACTCGATGCGACACAGTCGCGAATCGTGTGGGATGATCGAGTGAATCTGCCGTCGGGCGAGCCCAAACGCGTGGCGCTCACGCTCAATCATCATGGAGCGGGCCAGTGGCACTGGCAGCGGTGCAGTGTGGCAATCGGTCGTTCAACTCTTGAGGTCACGGGCGATTGGCCGATTGATTCCTCCGAACAGGCTTCAGGCGTCGGGCTTCAGGCTTCAGGTGCTTCCCCGGGAGCCCAGGGCCCGAAGCCTGAAGCCCGAAGCCTGGAGCCGGCACCTGGATTTGGGCTCTTACACTGGCTCAGAACCTCCAGTCTTCAACTCGCCTTCGAGACTGCCGACTTCGCCGAACTCTTCGGTCGCGCGCCGGTGCTTTCGCAGTGGCTGCCGCATGTGGCTGCCGAGGGTCCGGGATCACTGCGGCTTGAGCTGTCAGCTCTCAGCTCTCAGTTGTCAGCCATCGAAGGCTCGCGTTTTGCCGGCCATCTGGACTTGGGCGCTGACGCGGCGCTGAAGATCGGCCGTGTGATTGAAAAGAAGCCCGGAATGCCGTTGTCCGTGGACTACAGCGGATTATGGTCCGCAGATTCAGCCGGCCGGCTGGAGGATGTACACATCGATCTGCACTTCGGCCCGGCGCGAATGGTCACCACCGGTGAAGGGGCCGACTTTACGATCGCTGCTGAATTGCCGGAGTCGGAGTGGGACCGTGAAAAGCTCCTGCGCGGCACGCTGGAAGCATCGATGTCAACTTCCGTCGAATTTGTCGCTGTCGAACATTTCGTTTCATTATTTCCCGCTCTTGCTGAGCGACTGTCGGCCATCAGCTATCAGCTATCAGCTGTCAGCGACCTTGGAGCCGCTAACCAGCGGGTGTTGCCCGTGCTGTCCGGCGATTGTCGGGTCGGTGTGAGCGCCAATCTGGCCAGCATCCACGGCAAGCCGGTGGCGCGAGTACACTTGCACGCGGAAGGCGACGAGTTGGCCATCCGTGCTGGAGACACTTTTGAATTGCGTCGCGGAGACGCCGCCCGATTCGAGCTGGACTATCGCTACGATGCCAGACGCCCTCAGGCGTCTGAAATGTTCGGGTTGGTCGCCGAGTTACCGGGGGGCCGTCTGGACGCAGTGTCGGAATGGCAGCAGGCCGGCGACGAGGA
>JADFJZ010000419.1 GCA_022565195.1 Planctomycetota bacterium
AGGAAAGTTTCAAGCCTGAACGTGCCATTGCGTGGAATGAGGAGATCCTACCTGCCATGGCGCGTTTGAATGAGCTGAGTCGTGGTTGGTCGCGTCAAGAGACTCGGGATCGCATGAAGTTACTCAATCAAGCCGGCTGGCGAACGCCGCCCGAACATCCGGACATCGACCCCGCCAACGAAAGCAAGATTCTGGCGGAGTATTTCAAGGCGCTCTGCGATGATCCCAAAATCAAATCCCGTTCTGAGGAATTCAGGCAAATGTTGAATGGATCGCTGAAGCTCGCAGAGGATCTGCGGCAGTCGATATCAGGCCGGACTGCTGACGCGAAAAACGCGGAATTCTACTTTGATCGGCTGAAGCAATCCTGCAAGTCCTGCCACGCTCAGTATCGCAACTGAATCTTGCATTGTTCGCTGTTCGGCACCCACACACACGGTGCGAATTTGAGCAGGCCAGTCACTCAGAGTAGTATTCAGCCGGCATGAGCGATTACGACGAACGGAACATCACGCTGCCCGACGGCTATTCCGCATACGCGCGCTATTGGCCGGTGGGTGAGCCGGTGGGGGCGGTGCTGTATTTGCACGGCATTCAGTCGCATTGCGGGTGGTATGAAGAGTCGGCCCGGCGTTTGCAGCAGGCTGGCTTTGCAGTGTTGCAGCCGGACCGCCGCGGCAGCGGGCGCAATCAAGCGGATCGCGGCCACGCCGAATCGCAACAGCAGTTGATCGACGACGGCTTGGCCTGCGGGCGGCGCTTGCTGGAATTGAGCGGGCTGAAGCAGTTCCACTTGGTTGGCATCAGTTGGGGCGGAAAGCTGGCGTGTGCCATGGCGGCGGCCGAGCCCGGCTTGGTTCGCAGCCTGTCGCTGGTGTGTCCGGGGCTTTTTCCACGGGTGGACGTCAGCGGTGCCGAGAAATTCAGGATCGGCCTATCGATGGTCGGCAACCGCCGACGCCTTTTCGACATCCCGCTCAACGATCCGCACTTGTTCACGTCGCAGCCGGAGTGGATCGAGTTCCTGCAGAGCGACGAATTGACGCTGCACCAAGTGACGGCTTCATTCTTCCTGGCTTCGCGGCGTATGGATTGCGTCGTGCGCGACTTGCCCGGGATCTCGCCCCTTCCGCTGCATCTCATGGTCGTGGATGATGATGACATCATCGATTCCGGCAAGACCGTCGAGTTTGTGCGCGAACTCCACTGGCCCGGCACGCGCGTCACGCACTATCCAATGCAAACACACGCTCGAATTCGAGCCGGTTTGCGAGGAATACTGGAGCGATCTGGTCAGTTGGTTGACATCGGAGATGGAAACAGCGAAACGACTGTCGCCCGGCGAGTAACCAAGGAGCCGCAGCGCCCGGAAACGATTCTACGGTGATGCTGGGGTCGCCGCGGCGGTCTTGCGGCCGAGCGCGTACACGATGACCACCAGCAGCGCCGTGCCGGCGAGCAGGCCGATGTACCACGACTGCTGATAGTGTGAGCATAGCAAGTCACCGCAGACCATGGCCACCACGGCCGCCGTCAGGGCATAGGGGATCTGCGTCCAGACGTGCGACTCCAGCGAGCAGCCGCAGGCCAACGCCGACAGCACCGTCGTATCGCTGATCGGCGAGCAATGGTCGCCGAACACCGCTCCGGCCAGCACGCTTCCGACGGACGCATACAACAGGTTCAGTCCCTGAGCCGCGTCGAGTGTTCCGATCAGGTCGGCGGCGATGGTGACGGTGATGGGGCAGAGAATGCCCAGCGTTCCCCACGCCGTGCCGGTGGCGAAGGATATCAGGGCGGCGCAGATAAACACGGCTAGCGGAAGCCACTGCGCCGGAAACTCCATCGCTCGAAGTTGATCACCGGCGACATCTCCGAGCTTCAGCGTCTGAAGAACAGCCGACAGAGACCAGGCGAGGATGAGAATTACGATGGCTGGGAACATCCGCGACATGCCGTCCAAGCCGGCGTCCACGGCGTCGCGCGTGGAGCAGGCGCGGGCCGACATCGTCAAGATCGTAACGGTCAGGGCGGCCAGGACCGCGCCGTAGAAGATCGAGAGATACGAGTCGGCGTTTCCCACGATCCGACCCGCCTTTTCCCACCACGGCAGTTGCGCCCATGCACTCAGGCCGTTCGGGCCCGTCTCTTGCATCATGCGGACCGTATCTTCCGCGCGAAGACCCGAAACAATGAGCACACCGACCGTCGAGAGAACCAGGACGGCTATGGGAACCATCCCCAACCACCACTTGCCCGAGGTCGGCCCGCCATCGCCGTTTTGCGTCTCGGGCGGCGTGCCGTCGGGGTCGATGCGACTGGCCGACTTCTGCTGCGATCGTCTCATCGGGCCGAAGTCCCGCCCGGTGATCGAGACCAGGAAAACAAGCACCAGGGCCAGAATGGGATAAAAACGGTAGGCGATGCTGTTGAGGA
>JADFJZ010000420.1 GCA_022565195.1 Planctomycetota bacterium
TTCGAGTGACGTGACGATTGAAACAAGTGTATCGCGTGCGCTGCTAAACGGCAAGCCACGGGCAGCGTCTCTCGACGTGACTTGGTCGTTTAGCAGACGCCCGACAATGAATTGTACGTGCAGGACGAAACAGTGCCGCAACAGGACAAGATGATCAACCGTCGCTTTCATCGATTCCGCCGCAATCGATTCGCCGCCGTCAGCGCAGTGGTTCTTACCTGCATCGTGCTCAGCGGATTGGTCACCCTGCCCTTCTCGCTGGGTTGGTACGACTATCAGTCGCTCGATCACGTACGCATCGCGCCGCAGTGGACCGCACCAACCCCTTACGACGCACCAGCCGAGCAACGGCTGCTCGATGCCGCCGGGGGCCGGTGGCTGGCCGGGCTGGGCCCGAGCTTGTTTCGGATCGGCGGGATCATGGGCTTCGACAGCCTGGGACGCAGCTTGCTGTATCGCTGCCTCTTGGGCGGCGTGATCAGTTTGGCAGTCGGATTGTCCGCGGCGATCATGTCGGTAACGCTCGGCGTGCTGTGGGGCGCGACCGCCGGGCTGGCCGGCGGGCGGACGGACATGCTGCTCATGCGCGTCGTCGATGTGCTCTATGGCCTGCCGTACATTCTGCTGGTGATCATTCTGAAAGTTGCATTGGACGCGCCGTTGCGGCAGTTGTTCGACAATGCCTACGCCGCCAACGTGATCATTCTGTTCGTCGCCATCGGCGCCAACAGTTGGCTGACCATGGCCCGCGTGATTCGGGGGCAAGTGTTATCGCTGAAAGAGCAGCCGTTCGTCGAAGCGGCGCGGGCCTGCGGGGCCGGCTGGTTTCGGATCCTCTGGCGGCACTTGCTGCCGAATCTCGTCGGCCCGATCGTGGTCTATGGGTCGCTGATCGTCCCGCAGGCGATTCTCAGCGAAGCGTTCCTGAGCTTCCTCGGCATCGGCATTCAGCGGCCCATGCCCACCTGGGGCTCGCTGGTCGCCGACGGTCTGCAGGCCGTCAACTCGGTCGTCAACTATTGGTGGCTGATCGTGTTTCCGTGTGCTCTGCTGTCGGTCACGCTCCTCGCGCTAAACTTCATCGGTGACGGCCTGCGCGATGCGTTTGATCCGAAGGGAGCGCTGTCGAAATCGTAGAAAGAGAAGGAACTTTGCGGATATCCATATTGCAAACGTAACCCAAGAGAAGACCTTTTCGACTTCTCGGCGGCTGCTAAACGGCAAGCCAGCGGGAGGCACTTTCGAATTGACTTCGTCGTTTAGCAGATGCATCGTTTAGCGAGTGCTCAGTGGCCCGAACAATCGTACACCATCGAAACAATCACAAGCATGGACAACAATAAACCGCTACTGCGTGTAGACAACCTCAGCGTCGAGTTCCGCACTGACAGCGGCGTGGTGCGCGCCGTCGACGGGGTCTCGTGGTCGGTCCGCGCCGGGCAGACGGTGGCCATCGTCGGCGAGAGCGGCAGCGGCAAGAGCGTGAGCGCCCTGTCGGTGCTGCGGCTGTTGCCCGAACCGCCCGCCCGCATCACCGCCGGACAGATCCACTTCGAGGGCAACGATCTGCTCACGCTCAACGAACCGGACCTCCGAAAGATCCGAGGCCGCCGGATTGCCATGATCTTCCAGGAACCCATGACTTCGCTGAACCCCGTGTACACCATCGGCGATCAAGTCGCGGAAACGATGCAGTTGCACCAAGGCAAGAGCCGCCGCGATGCCTGGCGATCAGCCGTTGAAATGTTGGAGAAGGTGGGCATGCCCGACGCCGCCCGACGGGCGGGCGACTATCCGCACGAGTTGTCCGGCGGAATGCAGCAGCGCGTTATGATCGCGATGGCGCTGGCCTGCGAACCGAGTGTTTTGATCGCAGACGAGCCCACCACGGCGCTGGACGTCACGATCCAGGCCCAGATTCTCGCGCTGCTGCGCGAGTTGCAGTCATCGACCGGCGTAGGCATCGTGCTGATCACCCACGACTTCGGCGTGGTGGCTGCAATGGCGGACTATGTACACGTCATGCGCAACGGCAGGATCGTCGAGCACGGCGAGCCGTCGCGGCTGTTCGAGCAGCCGAGGCACGAGTATACGCAGGAGCTGCTCCAAGCCGTGCCGCGGATGGATGGGGCCGGGGAGCGTGTGACATGACTTCGGCAAGTGCTCCGTTGCTGTCGGTGCGAAATTTGAGCACGCACTTCCGCATTCGCCGTGGGTTGTGGGGCGGCGGGCACGAAGTGCGCAGGGCGGTGGACGGCGTGAGCTTTGATTTGCTCCCCGGGCGGACGTTGGGGCTGGTCGGCGAGAGCGGCTGCGGCAAGACCACGCTGGGGCGCTCCATCCTGCGCCTGATCCCCGCTACCGCCGGCGAAGTGTTGTACGAGGGACGCAACATCTTGACACTCGACCGATCTGCCACCCGGCAACTGCGCCGCAA
>JADFJZ010000019.1 GCA_022565195.1 Planctomycetota bacterium
AGTACAGAAGTGGATTCAGCGTAGAATCGTTCAGTTTATTTTCGCGCGGATACTTAGTGGTCGTCGGGTTTGAACCGCCGGCGTCCGTCATTTCTTTTGGGCCGCGAGCCAGTCCCCATTTTCCAGGCAGGGGATGACCATTGGCCCTTCCGGCAGCACGCAGACGCGGGGGGGGCGGGGGTTGCCGTTGGGGGCGGTCAGGCGGGCGAGCAACTCGTTCAGCGCGCCGGCCGGCTTGAAGAGGGCGGCGGTGATCTGGTCGTCGGTCAGGCCGTCGGCGTAGACGTAGACGCTGGCCTTCTGTTGAATGCGGGCCTGCACCTGGACCTGCCATTGGTCGTGGCAGGAGAAGCCGGGGGATTCCACCATTTCGAGAATCTTTTCCGGGCTGCCGGCCTCGCGCAAGAGGCGGGCGTACTCGCCGTGGCCGGGGATGCCGTCGCGACACTCGGCCGCCATGACGATGGCGCCGCCGTCGCGGATGACCTCAGCCGCAGCGGACATGCCCTTGACCGACTGATAGAGGCTCTGGTCGAGCGGGTAGCCGGAGTTGCCGGTGACGACCACGTCGAACGGCTCGGGGACGGGGGCCATCGAGGCGTCGCGGACGAAGGCGCAGCCGGCGGCGTGGGCCGCGAACAGCTCGCCCGCGAAGACGGCCGTGATGCGCTTGTCGCGGTTGAGGGCGACGTTGAGCAGAAACGTGGGATCGGCCATGCGAGCGGCTTCGGCCATCTCCTGCCAGATGGGGTTGCCGTCGAGCACGCCCCACGTGGCGCGGGGATGACCGACCATGTCGGCACCGTGGTTGCTGAACACGCTCTCGACGCCGGCAATGGAGGGCAGCACGCCCTTGGGCCCGCCGCTGAAGCCGGCGAAGAGGTGAGGCTCGATGAAGCCGGTGAGGATCTTCACGTCGGCCTCCATGAACGTGCGGTTGACGCGCACGGGATGGCCGAGGCTTGTCGTGCCAAGCGAGACGAGATTGCCGTCGTCCCAGGCGTCGTGCTGGATGCAGCGATAGCGGTCGACGACACGGGCCCCGAGCATGGCGCGGAGTTCGTCCGGCGTCTGCCGGCGGTGGGTGCCGAGGGCGTTGATGAGGGTGATCTGGCCGGTCGGGACGCCGGCATCCTCGAGTACGCCGAGCAGGACGGGGAGGATGCGGTCGTTCGGGGTGGCCCGCGTAATGTCGGTGTGGACGATGGCGACGCGGTCGGTCGGCTTGACGCAATCGCGCAGCGGCGGGGCGTTGATGGGCTGGGCGAGGGCGTCGCGGATGGCCGCAGACTCGTCGGGCAGGCCGGGGGCGTGACGCGGAGCGAGCACCACCGTATCGGCGGGAACGGTAACGTCGAGTCCGGCCTCGCCGTAAGCGAGTCGAACGGTCTTGGTGTCGGGCATCGTGTATGTCTCCGGTCCGCTCTCTGGTTGCGGGTCATGTCTAGGGTAGCGACGAACGCGAAGTTGTGCGAGCGCGCGGGCGTACACGCGCTCCCCTTCGGGTCGCCGCTAAACGATGTTCTCCCACAAGGTTTTGACACCGGCGCGACACCGTGAGCATAATGACATGCATGACCTCTATCAGCGAACCGACCGCCGCCACAAGTTCGCCCGACTGGAGCATGATCCAGGAGGACATCCTCTGCCCGCTGTGCGAATACGACCTGAGGATGCTGACCGAGCCGCGGTGCCCGGAGTGCGGGTATCGGTTCGACTGGCCGGACGTGCTGGATCCCAGCCGCCGGCTGCACCGCTACCTCTTCGAGCATCATCCCGAACGCAACTGGTGGTCATTCTGGAAAACCGCCCTCGGCGGCCTGCGGCCGCGCAAATTCTGGGCATCACTGCAACCTGTTCAACCGTCAAGTGTGAAACGGTTGATCCTGTACTGGGGATTGATCGTGGGAGTGATGTTGTTTGGCCTGGGCGGACAATTCGGACGTGCGGTCATCAATACGCAAAAGGACCTTGTCAGGAACCGAGCGTGGTCGGAGGCGTATTTCAAGAGCGCCAGCCAGTGGAAGACGAGGGTACTGGCTCAACACGGATCCATCCAGGCCTACCTCGACAGCCAGTATCCAGAGCCTCCCGACATACGATTCTTCCTATTAGTCTTGTCCTACGATGACTTCTTTCGTACGTTCCTGCCGGTGTTGGTGGGTTACCTTCTCTGGCCTTGGCTGACAATTCTCGCCTTATTGGTGTTTCGCTGGTCCATGCGAAGCGCGAGGGTCAAAACGGCACATGTCATCCGTTGCGTGATCTACAGTTTCGATATCGGAATCTGGATCGGGCTGACTGTCCTTGTGGCGACCGGAGCTGTCTACGTGGCCACCTCGTCGGCTGTGCTGATTCTGCCGCTTGAACCCGGCTTGGCGATCCTGTGCCTGTTGATGGGAGGGCATGCGGTCTATCGCCTATGGACTGCTTATCGAAAGTATCTCAAATTCAGTCACCCTTTCCTGACCATACTCGCGTCCCAAGGCATGGTTTTTCTCTTTCTCCTGTGGCTGATCCTCGAATGGCATCTGCGAGGCCGCATGCTGATTTAGAATCTTCCTCCTATTAGCTTCCCTTGAGGCGTCGGTGCGCTATATGATGACGTGTGGCGGTCGAACGCCGCTGGGCGGTAGGAATTCTCATGATCCAATGTAGCGACTGTGAACTGTGCCAGCGCGGGGCGGATGGGGAGATGATCTTCCTGTGCGACCCGTTCACCAACATCAAAGAGCCGGAGTGCCTGGCCAAGTGGCAACTGCTGCGGCTCAACACGCTGATCCAGCAGCACGAGCGGCTTCAGCAAGTCTACGATCGCCTCGCACCCATGCAGGAGAAGCTCTTCAACTACATGGAACGCGAAATCGACGAACAGGAAGATACGGAAAGCTGGAAACGCAGCCTCGACGAGGACGACGAGGACGAAAGCCCATACTGAAAACACCCAAGGAGCCGCAGACTTTAGTCTGCGCGAGGCCTCGCGCGGGTTAAAACCCGCGGCTCCTTGAAAGAATCCGAGTATTCAGACAGAGCCTAAATCGCTCCTGTTCGCCACCAGCTTTAGCTGGTGGTTAGAGAACCTACAGATCACCCTCGAGCCGGACCCTTCAGGGTCCGGACCATGCGCAGGTCGCCGAGACCGCAGTCCGCAGCCTTCACAACAAACTGCATCAGATAGTTCGGGGGACATAATATGTATCTCTATCTCATACTGTGGCACGCTCGCTCGATAAGAGATAGGTATTATGTCCCCCGAACTGTCCCGGCGGAGACCCTGAAGGACTCGGCTCAAGGACATCCAAGGCCGAGTGTGCCCCGCCGGGCGGGGCGCACTCATCCCTCGACGGCGGCCAGAGTACGAGGACACAGGGCGTGAACAACGTGTACGCCGGCTGAGGCAACACGCGGCGCTTCACCAACTCGGCCTTGAGGTTGCGGAGCGTTGGGTTCGTTTGGCCAATACGCTTTTCGCCCATCCTCGCTGCCCGATCCGAATGTCAAAGAGCCAACCGCGTCGGCGCGCACCATCGCCGCGCAACCCCGGTCTGTTGTTATCACTTGCCGCGTGATCGATGACCGCACGCGCGCCAATAGCGCGCGCCACAGCGCCGGCGGACGATGTGGGTACTGCATCCTGGTGCTGCTCAGTTACAGGATCCCCAATAGCTGAGCAGAATTACGAGATCAGCCGCGTCGATCGCGGCGTCACCAGTGAAGTTGCCGGGATGTGCTGGATTTACGCCCCAATGGCCGAGGAGCTCCGCCAGATCAAACGCGTTGACCAAGCCGTCCCCGTTGAAGTCGGCGGCGCAAGGATCACCCAGGACAAATCCAACCGCGAAATCGCCCCATAACACATTAACACCTGCTCCACCGTTGTTCTTCGGGCTGAGGTCGCGCAGAACAACCGTATCCGGGGTCAATGAACTATAGGTGAGGCCTGCTCCGAGATATTCAAAGCTGACTTGCGTGCTGTCTGGGGCATCCGGTTCTGAGTTGGTGATGTCGTCCGGGAGCGGATCCGAATCACCCGGATTCCAGAATGTCCGCGGCGAGCGGAGCCAACCCTCCTCCCATAGCTGAAAGAGATCATCCGGAAGTAGGCCTAGGTTATCATTCGAATACAATGCGAGCGCGATTCCAATTCGCTGCAGGTGGGCCTGGGCGAGTCTCAGTGATGTCGGCGTCGGCGTCGCCAATGGTGGCTCGGTCTCAATCAATCCATCAAGAGTGAGCATGTTTATGAATTGACCACCGTTGTTCTCCTCAGTGTTGTCCTGGATGAATACTTCGTCCAGTGCGCAGCAGTCCTCAAGATTAAGCCAGGCGAAGCTGATCCGGGCGCTGTTCGGAGCGTTGGGCACCGAGTTGTCGATGGTGTCCGGCGGAGGATCGGAATCTCCGGGATGGTAGAAACACAGCGGATCAGAAACGTAATCGGGGAAGAGTTCGGCGGGATCATCGGGAGTCGCGCCTGGGTGGGCGTTGAGGAACAGCCCGAACCCGTTTTGCAGGCAGTGCATCCTCTCCCTGGCAATGTCGGAATTAGGAAGAACGTCACCCCCGCGAGGGTGTGCTGCGACTAAGAAGACAACGACAAACCTACATAGTAGCGAACTCATAGGGCACCTCCACATGTTCGGATCTCCCGCATCCCGAGAGCACATTCTAGTCTCACGCGAGGCGTAGTTCAATTGTCCGGACATGCATTGTTAGAGTGGCCATTCTCACTCATGCCAAGCCCAGGTGGCCGGGTGGCCCATGTGCCCTTAAACATGGGGGATCCGAATCGAACGGCAGAGGCTGATCAGAACTCGGGTTCCCCAGATTGAAACAACCTGGGCCACCCTGTCAATTGGGTTCGCAAGGACTTCATGGTCTGATTGGGTGCCGGTGTGGTATAATACGTGGGTCGAAGGAGTGTCGATATGACCAACGAATTTACCGGGGTCTTCGAGCGAGATGGCGAGTGGTTCATCGGCTATTGCCCGGAGATCGCCGGCGCCAACGGCCAGGGCAGGACGATCGACGAGTGCCGAGAGAGCCTGGCGGCCGCCATCAAACTGATTCTCGAGGACCCGATGCCCTAAGTTCGCAGGACGCTTCATTCCGCGAGGCCGGGCCGTTGAGGGTCGGAGATTTGTCGCCTTTGGCGAACTCACAGCGCATTCAAAAGGTCTTGGCGGCGGCGGGTTATGGCTCGCGGCGGGGGTGCGAGGACTTGGTGCGCGAAGGGCACGTTCAAGTCAACGGCACCTACGTGCGTAAGCTGCCGGTGCTGGTCGATCCCGAGGCGGACGACATTCGCATCGATGGCCGGCGACTCAAGAAAGCCAAGCTGGTCTACTATCTGCTGCACAAGCCGAAGGGCGTGCTGTGTACCAACAGCGATCCGGCGGGGCGCATGCGGGCGATCGACCTTCTGCCCGGCGTGCGGCAGCGGGTCTACCCCGTGGGGCGGCTCGATGCGAACAGTACGGGGTTGCTGCTGATGACCAACGACGGCGAACTGGCTGACTTGCTGACGCATCCGCGCTACGGCATCGAGAAGACCTATCAAGCGACGGTGGCAGGCCGTATTTCCACTGCCGCGATCGAGAAGCTCAAGAAAGGCGTGTGGCTCGCGGAAGCCAAGACGCAGCCGGGCAGGGTCAAAGTGCTTCGTCGCGGGCGCGAAGACAGCATTCTGGAAATCAAAATCCGCGAAGGCCGCAATCGGCATATCCGCCGCGTGCTGGCGCGGCTGGGGCATAAGGTCGTGAGGTTGAAACGCACGCGCATCGGCAGGCTGGGCATGCGCGGCCTGGGGCTGGGCAACTTTCGCCTGCTGACAAATCAGGAAGTTTCGGAACTTAGGAAACTCGCCGCGTCCAAAGCGCAGCCGAGAAGTGATTCACGCGTCAAACGAGCTTCATGACGACGGCGACCGCCGGCACCAAGACCACAACCGCGAGCAGCCCCCAGCGCAGCTTCGATATTGCAGCAGCGCGCCGGATTTCCTCGCCGATCAGGAAGATGCCCCGGGGGAACAGATACGGCAGCACCACCAGCGCGAAGAATAACCCCAGCAGACTGATGATGCCGAACTCGAACATTGATCGCGTCGCCCCTTTGGCGGCTGCGCCCTGTGCGTCGGCGCCTGCGTCGGCGCCTGCGTCGGTTGCAGCGCCCGCTGCTTGCAGCAGGTCGGTCTGCTCGGCTGCGGGGGGCAGCATGTCGAGCTGGCGCATCAAAGGTGGGCCGACCAAAGACGCCGCGTACGCGATCAACACGAGGATCACCATGCCGATCCAGAAGCGCGTGCTGAGCAGGAACGAATACCACCGATACGTGGACTCGACACCGCTGCGGAGCTTGCCGAACAGCCCCAGCGAGGCCTGCTCGTCACCGCCTTCCACAATCACGGAGACGGACCAGCCGGGAAAGTAATCCTGGAAGCGCACCATGGCCATCATCGATTTGTCTTCCGGCTGAACGCTGATGCCGATCGATTGCAGGCGCTCCTGAGCACTATTGCCGTAGGACACGACTTCGCTGAGCCGCTGAAAGTGCATTTCGCCGGTGCGGGTACAGGCGCGCACGTCGATCACCGGGGGCTTATCCGGATGGGCCAGCCCGACGCCGTGTTGCATTTCTTTCAAGAGGCTCTCGAGGTGATCCCCGGTCAGGGCGAAGCACTTGTTGTCGTAGTGGTGAAAAGAAGGGCCTTCGGCGAACTCGCCGCGTTTGTATCTGGGGAACAGGCCCATTTGCTTGTCGAACATTGACGGCTCCTTCGCCCGGAGATGCGTATCGAACGAGTACACTCAGGCTACTCGTTTGACGTACGCCCGTCAAGAAACGCGCAGCCCGCAACGAGGTGCCTGAAGTCTGATCGGCCCGGGAAGTGCGATCCACGCCGATGCTTCGGGTTTTTTGATAATGGGAGCGCCAGGATTCGAACCTGGGAAGGCTTACGCCAACGGGTTTACAGCCCGTCCCCTTTGGCCAACTCGGGCACACTCCCAATCGGTGCGTTGGAGACCACTCGACGAACAAGTTGGCCAGCGTGCTCCAGCGGCTGCCGAATTGCAGACATTCGGTGCGGATGGTACCAACGAATGGCATGGATGGGAATAGGACACTGCTCGTTCGGCAGTGTCCTAATGATGTTTGAGTAGATTGCTCAGCCGGTGCGAATCGGGTGAATCCACCCCGTCTGAAGACTCGCGCGGGCTCCCGACAAGTCGGGACTGGTTCCGCCGGCGGCTCCTTGTTTCGTTCGCTATGAAAACATCAGCAAACATTGCCGTTCCGCTATGCGGACGGCGCGCCGGCTGCAGGCACGGTTTCCTGCGGCGCGGGGACGGCATTGGCGTCCATCGGCGTCGGCTGCGTCGCTCGGGCGAGGACGGCAGGGGCGGCCGTCGAGGGCTGCTCTGCCGAGTCGGCTTGGACGTGGCTGATGGGCAGCCCTAACTGTTCTTCCATTTCACTGATAATCGACAACAGCGGCATCTGCTTCTCGCCCGTGGGCGTGTTCCAGCGCACCATGCCATTCTCCTGCAGGATTCTGCCCATCTTGGCGCGGGCCAGGATCACGGTCGAGTGGTTCTTGTTGCCCATCAGGCGCCCGATTTCGGGGTAGCTCATGGTGGTGTGCTTGCGGGCAAGCCACATGGCGACGCCGCGGGAGAGGGCGATGGTTCGGGTCTTGCGCGAGGTGTGCAGATCGCCGGGAGACAGCCCAAAGAAAATCGCGGACACGCTCTCGATGTCGCTGAGCCTGACGATCGGGGCCGTCTTGGTGAGGTGCTCTTGCAAAGCCTGTTGGGCGAGCGCCAGCGTGATCGGCTGGCGTGAGATCGAGGCAAAGGCCAACAGCTTCAGGATGGCGCCTTCCAGCTCGCGGACGTTGCTGGTGATCTTGTCGGCGACGTATTCGACCACGGGGTCTGCGATTTCGCGATTCATCTGCACCAGCCGGTGCTTCAGGATCGCCACGCGGTGCTCAAACGTCGGCGCGTCGATCTTGACCACCATGCCGGCGACAAAACGGTTGACCAGCGATTCGGAGAGATTGCCGATCAGCTTGGGATGGGCGTCGGAAGCCATGACGACCTGCTTTCCCGCCGCATCGATGGCATTGAAGGTGTGCAGAAACTCTTCCTGCGTGGCCTTCTTGTTGGCCAGGAAGTGGATGTCATCGATCAACAGCACGTCGACGCTTCGAAAGCGATGCCGAAAAGGATCGCGATTGTTGCTCTTGATGGCATAGACGAAGTGATTGGTAAACTCCTCGCCGGTGACGTAAACGCAATCGAGTTGCGGGTTCTTCTGCTTGATTCCATTATAGATCGCTTGCAACAAGTGCGTTTTGCCGAGCCCGCACCCGCCGTGAACGAACAGCGGGTTGTACTGGGTCGCGGGGCTCTCGACGACGCTGACTGCGCATCCATGGGCGAGCCGATTGCTCGAGCCGACGACGAAATCCTCCAGCCGTCCACGCAAGGGCTTTTTGGGTTTCATCGGAGCACCCTGGCGATGTTCCCGCGCCTCGCGCTCCGGATTGTTCGCCACGAAGTGAACCTGAGAGTCCAGTTGCCGCTTCTTCAGATTCTTCGACAGCGCCGGGTCAATCGAAAAACTCAAACGGGGTTCTTCGCCGGTGATTTCCGTCGCCGCCTCGAGGATCACGTCTGAGAAATGGTTCTCGATCCACGAACCAATGAACATGTTTGGAACGCCGATCTTGAGGAATCCATCGCCCAGGTGCAAGTGTGTGGTGTTCTTGAACCACAACTTGTGGCGCTGGGGACCGATCTTCTCTGCGATTCGTGCTTCGACCTGGGAAACCACATCTGCACTGAGTGTGTCCACGGCGCGCTCCTTCCCCGATACACAGGGATACTGCGGGTTAGCGGCTTATGAAATTGACCTATGACAATTGGGGCCGATCGCCAAGGAGCTCAATCTGGTCGTCAAATCGGTCGGCCCGGAAATGTCTCCACAACAGACGCGAAGAATATCACCGACCGCGGCGAGCGTCAATAGCAAAACGAGGGAGATTCTTATTCACATCGCGCTTGATCGACGACGCGCAGAGGTTTACGTCGGCAAGAAAATTATTTTCAACGAGTTTGTCACACGGAATCCTGCCGCTGTGAGCAAGAGGTGGATAACTCAGAAGCGGGCGCGCGGAGCTTGCGGATCCAGGCGTGACGGCGATCGGTTTCATTGAAGCCGAACGACGCGTAGATCTTACCGGCGTAATGGTTGAGATGATCGACGGCAAGCATCAAGTGCTCGCTGTGGGTCCGGACGGCTTGCTCAATCGCCAGTCGCACCAAATAACTGCCGTAAGAACAACCCCGTGCTTCAGGCACCACTCCAACGTAAACGATTTCCATCGCTGGTTGCAGCGGCACATGGGTAAGCAGCACTACGCCAACAGGGTCAGCACCGACTTTCGCGATCAGCCAGAGTCTGGGATCGTGAATGCCCGTGTGGCGATGGCTCAGCACGATTTCCTCCATCGTCCTGAGTCCGTTCAAACCTGGGC
>JADFJZ010000421.1 GCA_022565195.1 Planctomycetota bacterium
GCTGCTCAAGACCGTGGCCTGTGCGCTCCTCGAACACCGCAACTTCCCGCGGCTGAACTTCCTCGAACACCCGCCTGATCACATACGCCGCCCACGCGATGCGGCTGAAGCAACTGCGGTGCCGAAAGGAGACCATGTGCAGCAAGTCCATGCCGTCGAACGGCGCGCTTGCGTTCGCCCGCCAGAACTCCCACACGGCCTGCTCAAACTCCCGGACGGCATCGAGTTCGGCGCTTCCAACAAAACTCCAGGGAGTAACATGAGCCACCTCCCGCGACAGCAGCTCAATGTGCAAGTCAGGATCAAAGGCAACAATCGTACCGCTCAAGGCCGCCGGGCAGAGAGCCTCCAGGCAGGCCAAGTCGTCGCGATCCAGCAGGAACGTCAGCAGTCCGTTCAAGGCGCCGCCTCCAACTCGCACTGCTCGTAGACTGATCGGCTGACGTGATACTCGCAGCGATCGCACAGGAAGTTCGGACCTGCGGGCGCATCACCCCGAATTCGGGCGCGCGCTTGCTCGAACGCCTCGCCGTTCCAGATTTCCTCCAGCGACGCCTCACGAACATCGCCGAGGATCTCTTCGTGACGATAATCCATGCAGCACAACGTTACTCTGCCGTCGCTCAGAATGTGCAGCCATTGCGTGTCGCGGTGATGGCGACAGAGATACGGCGGCGCTTGTTTGCCTTCGTGATACGGCGTCGGATCGGCCTCGGCCTCGCCGTAGATGGTGAGGTCAACTTGTTCGGCCCGTGAAATAACGCGCCACTTGGACAGCTCGACGCCCTTGGCCTTCCAGAATGCCTCGATTTCCCGCTCTCGATCCGCCGGCCAAAGTCCCCACAGGCAAACCACGCTCAACTTGAACGGCTTGTGCGCGCTCCAGGCAGAAATGAAGCGCTCGATGTTGGCCATCGCCTTCGCAAAATCGACGCCCGGCATGGTCGTGGCATATTCGGCGGCTGAAATCCCATGACTGCTGATACGCAACTCCGAGATTGGCGACTCCAGCAGCCGATCTGCCAGTTTCGGAACCAAATAGAGGCCGGTTGTGCTCATCTCGAGGGTCGTTTGCGGCAGAGCGTGGCGCAGGGCCTCCACTCGATCGAAGATCCTGCGATCCGACATTGGATCCGCCATCAAGTAGGGACAGAGGTACTCAATCGCGCGCCCCTGCAATTGCGAAACAATGTGAACAAATAACTCATCGCCCATCAAGCCGTTGGGCCAGTTAGGCGATTCGACAGGATGCGGACATATTTGACAGGCCGCACCGCAGGCGGAGGTGGTTTGAATTTGAATATGAGTTGGGAACGGTCTGTGCTTCCCGGCGATCCAGTCCATTCGACGCCCTCGCAGGACTCGCGCATCCGATGCGGCTCCGATTATAGCAGCGCCAGCCGCTCAGCACACGCTTGCTCTCTCGAATTGCGCCGCTAAGGTGAGACTTGTAGCGGTCCTGCGAATGCTCGCGATACCTCAGAATGAACTCGTCTACTGAAACGCAAGCCGATACTCGAATCACAGCCGCAATCTGCGCATACAACGCCGCTCATCACCTCGCCGATGTCGTCAACAGCGTCATGGCGCAAACGCTGCCGGCGGATGCGTACGAAGTGCTCGTCGTGGACAATAACAGCACCGACGAAACACCCAGTGTCCTTCACGAACTGAAGGAACGGTTCGGCCATCGCCTCCGCGTGGTTTCCGAAACGCAGCAAGGCCTGTCTCACGCCCGCAATCGAGCGCTCGCCGATGCCGCTGCGCCCCTGGTCGCGTTTCTCGATGCCGATGCAGTGGCGGAAGAGCGCTGGCTTGAATCACTCGCTGATGTGTTTGATGCCCATCCGCGCGCGGGCGTTGTCGGCGGCCGTATTGAAGTGCAATGGGATGCGCCCAAACCGCGCTGGTGGGACGATCGGCTCGACGAAGCCATGGGCCGTTTTTCACCGAGCGACGAGCAGACGCAACTCCGATACCCCCGATTTCCTTACGGCGGGAACTTTGCGGTCCGAAGCGTGGCCATCGACGAGGTCGGTGGTTTCCTGCCCCATCTGGGACGCAGCGGCGCCGGACTGCTGGCCGGCGAGGAAGGGGAGCTTTGCTTGCGAATGGAGCAGCACGACTGGGAGATTCACTACACGCCCGCAGCCCCCGTCCACCACCGGGCCACCGGCGAACGGCTGACGCGCCGCTTCATTCTCCGGCGAGCCTTCAACCACGGGCGCAGTCAATACATGCTGGAGGCGCGACACGGGTTTGAATCGGGCTTGTACCTGTCGCGAGCGCGGGTTCTGTCCAATCTTCTCGCCAACCTCATTCGCGTGAATTGGAACCTGCCTTACTTGAAGTTCATTTGCTTTCGAATCGGGTATCACTATCAAAGAACCGTCAGTGATCGGCCGCAACCAACTAGGCCTT
>JADFJZ010000422.1 GCA_022565195.1 Planctomycetota bacterium
TGCATCGCGGGTGCAACCCGGAGGAGAATCCTCGCTACTGCGAAACGGCTGCCAAACGGCAAGCCGACGGCAGGATCGTTCGAACTGACTTCGTCGTTTAGCAGGCGCCCGGGGTTGCATTGTGTGTACGCACTATAACGAGAGAGAAACACCGGAGCACGCCCTCCTCGCGTGCGAACCAAGCGCTTCACTTTTTCTCTTTTCTCTTTTCTCTTTTCTCTTTCTCCAACGTCCACCGGACGTTGGGCTTCCTGGCGGCGGTGACTTCGTCGAGGCGGCTGACTTTGGCGTTGTGCGGGGCATTCTTGAGCACGTCGGGGGTCTCTTTGGCCTCGGCGGCGATCTTGATCATGGTGTCGGCGAAGCGGTCGAGCGTGCGCAGCGACTCGGTTTCGGTCGGCTCGATCATCAGGCAATGCGGGATCGGCCAACTCATCGTCGGCGGATGAAAACCATAATCGATCAGGCGTTTGGCGAAGTCCGTTTCAGTCACGCCGGCGTCGCCGGCCTTGGGCACCATCACGAACTCGTGCGCGTAAGGCCCCGGCACGGGGAATTCGTAGTGCGGCTCCAGTCGTTTGGCGAGGTAGTTGGCCGACAGGACCGCTTTCTCGCTGACCGTACGCAAACCCTCGGCGCCCAGCGATCGAATGTACGTGTAGCAGCGCACCAGTACGCCGATCTGGCCGATGAACGCCCGGACTTTGCCGATGCTCTTGGGCCGGTCTTCATCGAGATCAAACGTGCCGTCCGACTTCTTCACCACCTGCGGAACCGGCAGGAACGGAGCCAGCTTCTCGATCACTGCAATCGGTCCGGCGCCGGGTCCGCCGCCGCCGTGCGGCGTGCTGAAGGTCTTGTGCGTATTGAAGTGCATGACGTCCACGCCGAAATCGCCCGGCCGCGTGATGCCGAGCATGGCGTTCATATTGGCGCCGTCGAGGTACAGCAGTGCGCCGTGCTTGTGAAGGATTTCCGCGATGTCGCCGATCTGGTCATCGAAAACGCCGACCGTGTTCGGGTTGGTGATCATCAGGGCAGCGGTCTGCTCGTCCACCTTGCCGCGCAAATCGTCCAGATCCACCTTGCCGTCCTTGCAGGAGGACACAGTGTGGGTGTGCCGTGCACACATGGCGCACGAAGCCGGATTCGTGCCGTGGGCCGTGTCCGGCACGAGCACGTTGGGGCGCTTCTCGCCGCGATCACGATGATAGGCCGTAATCATCATCAGGCTGGCCATCTCACCGTGGGCGCCCGCCGCCGGATGCAAACTGACCTCCGCCAAGCCCGAGATCTCCTGCAGGAATTCGCGAAGCGTGTACAGCAGTTCGAGCATGCCCTGCACTTGATCGATCGGCTGATAGGGGTGCAGGTTGGCGAAGGCCGGCATGGCGGCCACACGCTCGTTCAGCCGCGGGTTGTACTTCATCGTACACGAGCCCAGCGGATAGAAGTTGGTGTCGATGCTGAACGCGCGGTGCGCGAGCCTGGTGAAATGCCGCACCAGGCACAGCTCCGCCATCTCCGGCAGCGGCGGCGCCTCGTCAGCCAGCAAATGCGCGGGGATGGATGAAGCCGGATCGACACTCGGGACAGCGGAGGCGCCCAATGTGACCGCGCACGCGCCTGGTGCGCTCTTCTCGAAGAGCGACGGTTCACCCCAATCGACGACGCGCGCGGTTACATTTGTTTCAGAATCGATGATCATGCAGTTCTCAGTGCTCCAACCAGTCGATCCATCTCTTCCTTCGTTCGTTTTTCGGTGACTGCGACCATGAAACAGTCGTCCAATTGCGGATACCACTTGCCCAGCGGCACGCCGGCCAACACACCCGCCTGCTGGCAGGCTTTGAGCACGGCGGTGACATCCTTGCTCTTGCTTCGAACCACGAATTCCTTGAAGAACGGGGCATCGAATGCCAATTCAAAGTCGGGCGAAGCGGTGATCCGTTCGGCGGCGTAGTGGGCGTTGTCGAAGCAGCGCTTCGCCACCTGAGCGATGCCGGACTTGCCCAGTGCAGCCATGTAGACGGTGGCGTGCATGGCCAGCAGGCCCTGATTCGTGCAAATGTTACTCGTGGCCTTCTCGCGACGAATGTGCTGCTCGCGTGTTTGCAGCGTCAGGCAATAGCCCACGCGCCCGTCTCTGTCGGTGGTCTGGCCGACCAAGCGGCCTGGAATCTTGCGCAGGTAATCCTGGCGACAAGCCAGCAAACCCAGCACCGGTCCGCCGTACGACTGCGGCACGCCCAGCGACTGCCCTTCCGCGACCACAATGTCCGCACCGTAGTCCCCGGGCCTCTTGAGCAGCCCGCAACTGATCGGATCGACAGACGCAATCAGCAGCGCGCCGGCGCCGTGAGCGAGATCCGCAACGGCGGGCATGTCTTCGAGCGTGCCGAAAAACGTCGG
>JADFJZ010000423.1 GCA_022565195.1 Planctomycetota bacterium
GAGAATTCCGCGAGAAAGCCCAGCTTTCCGAGGTTGACGCCGATGATCGGAATGGCCCGCGGACCGACGGCCCGGGCCACGGACAAGATCGTGCCGTCGCCGCCCAACACGATCACATAGTCCGCGTTGACGCTGCTCAAATCGTCGGCACGCACCCCGACGGTAGCGCCCACGATCTCGGCCCGGTCGCTGATGCCTTCCGAGATTCGACGCATGGCATCGTTGACCTGCGGTTTCTCTTTGTTGCCAACGATGAAAATGCCGGGCTTGCTCATGACCTATGCATACTCGCGCTTTGCCGCCGCGGCAGCGCCGGTAATCCGTCGTCGCTCGACAGGCTCCACAGCCGACGTCTCAAGCAACTCTGAGAGTCGCGCCGCGATGCCCGCCGCATCAATGCCCACCTCGGCGAGTTGCCCCACCCTGGAACCCTGCGCGATGAAGCGTTCCTTCGGCATGCCGAGTCGATAGACATGGTGTGCCGGCAAGCCAGCCTCGGCGGCTGATTCCAGAACAGCCGAGCCAAATCCGCCATAAAGCGAGTGATCCTCCACCGTGATCACAGGATGGCCGAGCTTGAGAACTTCCTGCAACATCTGGCTGTCGATCGGCTTGGCAAACCGTGCGTTGATCACCTGGGTTTCGATGCCGTCCACGGCAAGCAATTCAGCGGCATCGAGGGCGGCTGAAACCGTCGAACCATAAGCGAGGATGGTCGCATCGCTGCCCGGCCGCATTCTGCGGGAGACGCCGACCTCGAACGCAGGCCCGTCCCCGTAGCCCGGTGCCGGCACGTTGTCGCGCGGGTAGCGAATGGCACACGGTTGCTTCAGCGCGAGGGCGAGATCAAGCGCCTGGCCCAACTCCGCTTCATCCGCAGGGGCCATGAGCACCATGCCGGGGAAGCCGCGCAGGTAGGTGATGTCCAGGAAACCATGGTGAACTGCGCCGTCGCTGCCCACCAGCCCGGCGCGGTCGATGCAGAAGATCACGGGCAAACCCTGAAGCGCCACTTCCTGAAAGACCTGATCCAGGGCCCGCTGCAGGAACGTGGAGTAAATGGCACAGACCGGCCTCATGCCTGCCCTGGCCATGCCGGCTGCCATGTCGACGGCGCATCCTTCGGCGATTCCGACATCAAGGACTTGGTCGGGCAGTGCGTCTTTCATCTTCGCCAAACCGGTGCCGTCCAGCATCCCGGCCGTGAAAGCAAAAATGCGCGGATCCGCTTCGGCCCGAGCCGTGAGGGCATCGGAGAAAGCGGCGGTCCAACTCTTGCCCGACCCGCGAACGATCTCGGCCTTGCCTTCGCTGTTGATCGAAAACGGTTTCGGGCTGTGGAACTTTCCCGGATCGGCGCAGGCCCATTCCGCGCCTTTGCCCTTCTCCGTGTGCACGTGCAGCAATACGGGGTGGTCGATGTCCTTCAGAACGGTCAGCAGCTCAATCAAGTGTGCGAGATCATGGCCGTCGGTTGGGCCGACATACACGAAACCGAGCTGCTCAAAAATCTGGTGGGGTGAGACGGTGGCTTTGATTCCCTCTTTCAAGTGGGCCAGTGCGTTGAACATCGACTTGCCCACCACGGGCACCTTCGGCAGTATCTTCTTCGCTTGTTCTTTTACTTCCTCATAAAGACTGCTGACGCGGAACTTGGCCAGATGCTCAGCAAAGCTGCCCTGCGTGGGCGAGATGCCCCAGGAATTGTCGTTCAGAATCACCAGCAGTTGGCGCCGGAGCACGCCGGCCTGGTTCAAGCCTTCAAACGCTAAGCCGTTGACGATGCTGGCGTCGCCGACGAGCGCAACGACTCGCCGATCCTCCTTCAGCAGCGCATCCGCACGAGCCATTCCCGTGCCCGTGGGAATCGAGGTCCCCGCGTGGCCGACACAGAACAAATCGTACTCGCTCTCATGGATGCAGGGGAAACCGCTCAACCCGCCGCTCTTGCGGAGTTGCTCAAAGTTCTTGTGCCGGCCGGTGAGAAGCTTGTGCGGATAACATTGGTGGCCCACGTCCCAGAGAAGGCGATCACGCTTGAAATCAAAAACGTAGTGCAGGGCGATAGTCAGCTCGACCGTGCCAAGATTGGAGGCAAGATGTCCGCCCGTATTGGAAACGACTGAGACAATTTCCTGCCTAATCTCAGCGGCCAGTGGCGTCAGTTCATCAATGCTGAGGCCACGGAGATCTTCAGGGCTGTCAATTCGCTCTAAACAGGTCGGTCGCGTCGGCTCGGTCATGAGTCAGTTTTCCCTTTGCCCGATGTAGCGGGCAATATATTTGAGCATGTTGTCGTCGTAGTCATCAAACACCGCCAGCGCTTGGTCGACAAGTCGTGCGGCGTCGGTGCGGGCCTGATCAACGCCCACCGCTCCGGGGTAAGTCGCCTTGTCC
>JADFJZ010000424.1 GCA_022565195.1 Planctomycetota bacterium
AGCATCTGCGGGTCAGCCGTGGGGATGGTGAAACTGAAGGTCGTGCCAACATCGACATCGCTGCTTACATCGAGTTGCCCAAAGTTCAGGTGGGCCAACTCCTTGGCGACGTTGAGGCCCAGTCCGAATCCTTCAATAGTCTCGGCGCGGCCCATGCAAACTTGATTGAACTGCCGGCGCATTGAGCGCACGATGTCGGTAGAGAGCGTCGAGCCCGTGGTGGTCACGCCGACGACGACCTGAGCCTCCAGGTCGTCGTATTTCGCCCACACGTTCACGACATCCCCGTGGCCACAGGACTTCAAAATAGCGGCACTGAGAATGACGACGGCCTGGCCGACGTGGTTGGGATCACAAAAGACGGTGGGCAAATCAGATTCGACGGAGATGCGGAGAATCGCGCCATTGGCGGACGCACTCCGCTGCAAGTTAGTGTGGTGATGTTCGATAATATCGGCGATGTTGCAATCCTTGCGGAGCACGCCGATGGCGCCCGTCTCCAGGCGGCTGATGTTCAGCATATCCTCGACCATGTTTCGCAGGTCGTCCACGCGCTCATTTACATGCCCGGCGGCTTGGATGTTTTCTTCCGTTGCAGTGTCCGGCAAACCGTGGTGTACCATCGAGGCGAATTGCTTGATGGCGGTCAATGGGGCGCGGAACTCCTGTGAGACGTCCTCAACCAGCCGACGAGCCGTTATGTGCAGGTTATGAAGCCGGCGATTCTTCGCCTCAATCTGGTTCGTCAAGTCATGGATTTCGCGGTGCAGTCGGGCTTTGTGGACCGCGTTATTGACGGTGCGATAGACCGCATCCGCCTGGAGCTGGCCTTCGATCAAGTAGTCCTGTGCGCCGTGGTCTGTCGCCTTGATGGCGGCGGCTTCGTCGGCCTGCTGAGCCAGAACGACCACAGCCTGTGTCGGAGCATCGATGTCATAGGCCAGCTCCGCCAGGAAATCCACAGTGCTGAGATCTGGAAGCCCACCCTGGAGCAGGATGCAATCCGGGCTGTGCAATCGGTACAACTGCAAGCCCTTCGCGCCGCAGTCCGCCTCGAAGATGGTGTACTCACGGTCGGGGCACCGCGACAAATGATCGCGATACTGCGTTCGCTTCCGAGTGTCGTCATGTACGATCAAGATCTGCAAACGAGTGGGACTGTTGATCATGGCATGTACCTCGCTTCGGCGTGTGCATGTTTCAGGCCCGCCCCCGATGCCGTAGCCTGTTACAGAACTTATCGGAGTCAGCCTCTCCGTCGTTTACTTACGAGCCCACGGAGTCCTCAGAAGCAGATCGTGAGCCGTTACCGGCGGCGTCACGGGGAGTTATGGGACGTTGTCGGTTGGGCGCGGATGGTGTGGCGGTGATGCCGGTTGTTCATTCGTAGCGCAGGGCGTCGATGGGATGCAGGATGGCGGCTTTGAAGGCCGGGATCATGCCGAAGGTGATGCCCACGCTGGCGGAGAATCCCAGCGCCAGAGCGATGACCCACGGCGGCACGGGAATGGCCACCATCGACGGGTGCTGGGAGGCTATGGCACAGATGCTACAGCCGAGCGCGATTCCGATCAGTCCGCCCAGCGTGCTTAGGACGACGGCTTCGGTGAGAAACTGGAACAGGATATCGCGGCGGCGCCCGCCGACGCTTTTGCGCAGGCCGATCTCGCGCGTCCGCTCCGTGACGGACACGAGCATGACGTTCATGATGCCGATTCCGCCGACGATGAGCGAGATGCCGACGATGCCGGCCAGCACGCTGGTGGCGATGATCTTGACACGCTCGAAGTCTTTCAGGAACTCATCCATCCGGAACAGCCGAAAATCGTTCGGCTGGCCGGGCTGCAAGTTGTGGCGCTCGCGGAGCACGCGGGTGACTTCCAGCGAGGCCTCTTCAACGTCTTCTTCGCTCGTGGCTTCCATGGCGAAGGCCATGAAGCGGCGCGAGAACGGGAACATCTTCAAGGCGGTCGTGTACGGAATGACCACGAGATTGTCCTGGTTCTCGCCGAACATGTCGCCGCGTTTGGCGAGCAGGCCGAGTACGCGGAATCGCAACCCGTTGATGTACACGTAATCGTCGACGATCTTGTCGTCGCATTCGAGGAGCTTCAGAATGTGAGGGCCCACCACGCAGACGTAGGCGCCGTTGTCCACGTCGATCGGGCCGAAGAATCTGCCCTTTTCGACGGCGAAGTTGCGAATGCTCTGGAACTGCTCGGTGGTGCCGCGCAGCTCGAATTCATTGGCTTCGATCTTTTCGCGGCCGTACTCCAATGTCGCGCCGCCGAAGATCAGCGGCGTGATCCGCCGTACCTTGTCGCAGCGCGCGACGACGGCGCGCACGTCATCGACGTCCAGAAAGACACGACCCATGCGCCGGCCTTCAAAACCG
>JADFJZ010000425.1 GCA_022565195.1 Planctomycetota bacterium
CTTGAGGAGTTTTGTCGGGCACCTGTGCGCGTTGCAGGTATGTCGGCGGAAGTATTGGCGCGGGTAAGTTATTACCGGGCCTGCGCAACTCCGTCGAGCGTCCTATAAAGCACGCAGATTCGTTCTGTCGAGCGGTATCTGCTAAACGACGAAGTCAATGCGAGAGGCCCCACCCGTGGCTTGCCGTTTAGCAGCTCGCGCGAAGTGGAATGATCCACGATGACAGGCCACATCCACGAAGACGTGCAACGGAACCCCATTACCGGACCTGTCGCGCGGAACGCTCGATAGGTTGAGATGGAGCCGATATCGGACGGTAGAACACTCGACTGTAATGACGCGCACCAAAACTCCATGACCTATTCCCGCCCCCGTCTCGACCGCCAAGTCGTTGACGATCATCATCCCTGCGCTGAACGAGGAAGCGACGATCGCCGATGTCGTGCAACGCGTGCCCCGTGAGATCGAAGGCATCGCCGGCATTGAAATCGTCGTCATCGACGACGGCTCGACCGATCGCACCGCGGAGCTGGCCCGACAGGTCGGTGCGGAGGTGGTCTCACATGCAGTCAATCGCGGCGTGGGCGCCGCCTTCGCCACGGGCGTGCGGACGGCCCTCGAACACAAAGCGGAGATTGTGGTCAACATGGACGGCGACGGGCAGTTCGACCCGGCGGACCTCCCCAAACTGCTCGAACCGATCCTGTTCGCCGGCGCCGATTTCGTCAGTTGCACACGGTTCGCGAATCCTGAGTTCATGCCGGAAATGCCCCCCATCAAGAAATGGGGCAACGCGGTCATGACCCGCCTGATCAACCGCCTGGCCTGGGGATCGAACTTCACCGACGTATCCTGCGGCTTCCGGGCCTACACACGCGACACCCTGCTGCGGTTGAATTTGATGGCCGACTACACTTACACGCAGGAAACGTTCCTCAACCTGGCCGCACAGCGGATCAACATGGCCGAGGTGCCGCTTCAGATTCTCGGCACACGCCCGCACGGCAAGTCGCGCGTGGCCGGCAGCATTACCAAGTATGTCCTGCATACCGTGCCCATCATCTTCCGCACGCTGCGCGACCTCCGCCCGCTGCTGTTCTTTGGCGGCATCGCGCTGGCCGTCTCCGCCAAGGAGACCTCGTTTGTCCTGCCGATCATCTTCGGCGTGTGGGCCCTGTGGCGCGTGCGGCCGCTCAAGACGGCGGTGGCCCGCGCGGTGCTCATCGGTGCTGGGTCGCTGGCGGTGTTCAGTCTTGAGCATGTGTTCTTCTACCTTTGGACCGGCGACTGGGCCTACCGCTATCACGCCGTGAATAACTTCTACGGCGACCCGACCACGGTGGTCCCGCTGGGCCTGCGCGAGTTCCTGTACTACATCGCGCACTTTCTTGCTAATCCCAAGGTCTTGGGCCTGTGCGGCTGGATCATGCTCGTGGCAGTGCTGCGTACCTTTGGCAAGCTGCGTGAACCGCACTTGATCCTGGTCTGGAGCCTGTGCTTCTTTTTGTTCATGCAGTACGGCTCCAGCAGTCTCAGCCACTATCACCCCGTGCCCAAACAGTGGCGCTACATGCTGCCGATGGTCATCCTCCTCTTGATCCCCATCGGGCGCTGGACCATCGATCTGTACCGCTCGTCCGTGGTCGGCCGGGTCGGCACGGTGTTGCTGACCGCCGGTATCTTGATCTGCGGCATCATTCTCGCCAACGAACGCGCCGCCGAGCGAATGTACTCCGAAGACTCGATTCGCTGCCTGACGATCGCGCGACAAATGCAGCAGCGCGGCGAGTTGCACGACATCGCCGTGCCGAATTGGGTGGCGCGCGGCACGGCGCTGGACCTGCAAGCCGGCATCGCCGGCTGGGAGACGGTTGACCTTTCGGACGGGCTGCAACGCGAAGAAGCCAAGCGCATGGCCGCACGTGATGCTGTGCTGTTGGTGCCAAATGTCATGTGGCACCACAAACGCAACGACCTCGCTTACATGGCTGCGCGAGACGATTTGACGCGACACGCCGACACCACGGAGCTGATCCTCGACTGGCGCTCGCCGCTGGACCGCTTGTTCGCGCACCTGCGCCCACTCCGCCACCTCGCCCGCCGGACTCCCATAGGCCAGTGCTACCGAATCGACGAAACCACCCTCGAAGCCTGGAGACAATGAGCCGCAGACGGAACGTGTCCCGATGTTATCGGGAGCCTGCGCGATCGTCGCTCATGCGAGACTCCAGACTCGCACGCCAACGGGGTCACGTCGCTCCGCGGGGCGGCCCGACGTTTGGCTTGCCATGTTGATGCTACGGCGAGGGAAGAGATGTCCGAGCTACCGGGCTGCTGGGAACAATTCGTCGCCCGACTGGGCTTGGTACGGCTCACGTCGTATCAATTCGCTC
>JADFJZ010000426.1 GCA_022565195.1 Planctomycetota bacterium
ACTGGGAGGGGGGAGCCTCCGGATGGTCCTTTTCGTTGCCGAAGCCCATGGCGCGCTGGGCTTCGGCGGTGCGATCGATGAACCGGCGCAGCGGGTCCTGCGGCAGCGAATGAAAGTAGCCGCCGCTGGAGATGAAATCGAACTTGCCGGTCTCGTAGTACTTTCGTTCGGCTTCTGGGCCCTCGAACAGGAAGCCCTCGATTTCTGCAGCGACGAAAACCGTGGTTTGCCTGTTCTTGTGCAGTTCATCGCAGTAGTCCTTGAGTTTCGATCGAAAGTCGGCCGGGTAGGGTGATCCGTCGCGGTCGCGGACATCCGCGAAAACGATGACCTTGCCGGGGCCGAAGATGTCGGCCGGCAGCCACCAGAACGCCGTCCAATCCACATCCAGTTTGAGATCGGATTCGGACTGGGCTGAGAAGCCGCGGATCGAGGAGCCGTCGAAGGTCAAATGATCCGCTGCCTTGAGCAGGAACTTCTTGTCATAATCGAGCATGTGAAACCGACCTTCGAGGTCGGAGAAGCAGACCGTCACGGCTTTGATGCGCTTCTCGTCGGTGAGGTACTTTCTGCGGCGCTCCTCCGCGACATCAGGCGGGGTTCGCTCCAAACGGGCGCTCTTCGCTTCCAGATTCAGCTCCTCCAGCTTGTCGTAGGGGATCTCCAGGAAATCGCGCAACGCCGTGGTACTCATAGCCTTCCTTTCTGTTGTAATACCAAATGAGGCCTTGGCAAGGCTTATCGTTCATAATATTACCATAATTCTGAAGATGAGATATATAAAAACTGCTCCAGATAATTATTTCAAGCCATGTCGATGTCACGTGAGGCGGGGTTGGCTCTGTTTTCGGGCCTGCGGGGGCTATGATGGGCTCATGGAGCCCACTGCCAACGACGGCCCGCAATTTGTTTCCCGTGCCGGCGTGAAGCTGGCCCACGCTCTGGATTACTTCGGGCTGAACTGCGCAGAATTGGTGTGTGCGGATTTGGGCAGCCATGTCGGCGGATTCGTGGAATGCCTGCTTCAGCGTGGGGCGGCGCGTGTGTACTCCGTTGATACTTCCTATGGGACGTTTGCCTGGAAACTCCGCCGGGATGCTCGGGTGGTCGTGCTGGAACGAACCAATGCCATGCACGTGGAATTGCCGGAGCCGGTCGATTTGGTGACGATTGACGTAGGCTGGACGCGGCAGGCGAAGATTCTTCCACACGCCAGGACGCTGCTCAAACCGACGGGCAGGATCGTCACGTTGATCAAACCGCAGTACGAGGCGAGCGAAGAGCAACGCGAGGACGGCGTGGTCAGCGCGGAGCAGCGCGAGGCTATAGTCTCAGACGTATGCACACAAATTCACGAGTATGGCCTGGAGGTCACAGGACTCGTCGACAGCCCCATAGCGGGGCATGGCGGCAATCATGAGGTTCTGGCACTGCTGCTGCTGCTCACGAAAGAAGAGTGAGTTGCCAGTGGCAATCAACTGACTTGAGCGACGATCTCGTCTGGAATGTCGAAATTCGCCGAAACGGATTGCACGTCGTCATGCTCGTCCAGCGTTTCCATGAGGTTTAGAATCTTCCGTGCGGAATCCAGTTCGGCGATCCGAACGGTGGTGTTCGGGATCATTGACAGGTCGGCGGAATCGCACTTGATTTCCGCAGCCTCCAAAGCAGACTTGATGTCCGCGAACGCCGCCGGACTGCACGTGACTTCGAAGATCTCCTCTGAAGACTCGACATCGTCCGCGCCCGCCTCCAGCGCCACCTCCATCAGTTTTTCTTCAGCAACGCCGTCGGCAGGAATGACAAAGACTCCCTTTTGAGTGAACATCCAGGCTACGCAGTTCGATGTGCCGAGGTTGCCGCCGGCGCGCTCGAAGATTTTCTTGATTTCGGGGGCGGTGCGGTTGCGGTTGTCGGTCAGGATGTTGCACAGGACCGCGACGCCGCCAGGCCCGTACCCTTCATACGCGATTTCTTCGAACGCCTCGCTCGCCAGTTCGCCGGTGCCTTTCTTGATCGAGCGTTCGATGGTGTCCTTGGGCATGTTGGCGGAGCGGGCCTTATCCATGGCGAGCCGCAGGGAGGCGTTGGCATCCGGGTCGCCGCCGCCGGTCTTGGCGGCCTGGGTGATGAGCCGCGAGACTTTCGTCCAGACCTTGCCCCGCTTGGCATCGATGCGGGCTTTCTTGTGTTGAATATTGGCCCAGTGAGAGTGTCCGGCCATCTGCACGCCTTTCAAATCGGGGTAATCATTTGAATCGCAAAGTGTACTTTATACGATGTGCCGCACATCTTTCAACGTTCTTCGCCGGAGCAGCGGCGGCTTGCAACAGGTCGGTCACTCCTGAGTCGGGCTGGGCTCTACCTGAAAACACCCAAGGAGCCGCAGAT
>JADFJZ010000427.1 GCA_022565195.1 Planctomycetota bacterium
GCTCAACTACGCCGACCGGCAGCGCGTTGCTTTCGCGCCCGGCACCCAGCAACGCGTCCGCTTCGCCGGGTTCTGGATTCGAGTATTGGCCAGCATCGTGGACGCACTCGTCATGGGGATTCCCATGACGATCCTGATGGGCATTCCTCCGTTTCCTTGGGTGGCCGGCTTGATGTACGGCGTTCTGCTACTGACCTATTGGAACGGCCAGACGGTCGGCAAGTATGTTTGCGGGATTCGCGTGGTGGACCTCTACGGACAACAATTGACGTTCGGGCGGGCCCTTGGAAGAGAAGTCTCGAAGATCCTGTCTGCGATTTTGTGTATTGGCTACATCATGGCCGCGTTTACCGAGCGCAAGCAGGGACTGCACGACATGATTGCATCGACGTACGTCGTCTATGTGGAACCGGACCTTACGGTGCCGCTGCCTTACGATCATCAACGCGGGGCGGCTCGGATTCCATACGCACAGCAGGCGCCGCAAGAAGAACAGAAGATTGGCGAGAAAGTTTAGGTGATCGTTGCGTCCGGCGTCTCTGCCGGACGTTCAACGGGCGACACAGAGGTCGGCCGCTACGAGCAGGAGTACTTGGTGGCATTTACGTATAAACATGGTGACCGACCGCTGACCGGCTATGAGATTCAGCGCGGCGTGGGCCGGGGCGGGTTCGGCGAGGTCTACTATGCCATCAGCGACGGCGGGCGCGAGGTGGCGCTGAAGTACCTCCGCGAACACCCCGAGGTCGAACTCCGCGGCGTGGCCCAGTGCATCAATCTCAAGAGCCCGCACTTGGTCAGCATCTTCGACGTCAAGCAAAACGACGAAGGCGAATACTTTGTGGTTATGGAATACATCAGCGGGCCTTCGCTGCAAGACATGCTCATCGCCGAGCCGAACGGCCTGGGCCCGCAGAAGGCTGCCTTCTTCACTCGCGAGATTGCCAAAGGGCTGGGCTATCTGCACGACCGTGGAATCGTTCATCGCGACCTCAAGCCCGGCAACATTTTCTACGACGAAGGCTACGTCAAGATCTGCGACTATGGCCTGAGCAAGTTCATCTCCGTCTCGCGGCACAGCGCCCAGACGACCAGCATCGGCACCGTACACTACATGGCGCCGGAGATCGGCAGCGGCAACTACTCCAGCACCATCGACATCTACGCCCTGGGTGTGGTTCTGTACGAGATGCTGATGGGCAAGGTGCCTTACGAAGGGTCAAGCATGGGCGAGATTCTGATGAAGCACCTCACCGAGCAGCCGGAGGTCGATCAACTGCCGGCGCCGTTCGGCAGGGTGATCAAACGGGCGCTCGCCAAGGATCCCAAGGATCGCTACCAGAACGTCAACGAGATGGTCGAGGATCTCTTCGACGTGGATGACATAAAAAAGAGTGTGATGGGCTTCGAGCCCACCAGTTTGACGATGGTGGCGGCGCGGGTGGCGGACGACATTCGGCCGTCGCCGGTGCCCTCGGACAATCCGCAAGCCGCAGCGCTGGACCCTGCGCGTCTGCGTCGCAAGAAACTGTCGGGCGACGACTTCAGCCGACGGTTCATCGAGCGAACGGGCGGTCTGGACCCGTGGATGACCAAGAAAGAGCGCCGAGCGGAGCGCCGGAAACGCAAGAGAGACAAGACGCCCGCGCCCGAACTGCTCGGCAAGGAGCACGAGCCGGACGATCTGATTCGCTCACCGTACCGCATCGGCTTCGGCCGGCGAATCGGGCGACTCTTCGCCGCGACGCTGGTGGCCGGCGGACTCGCCGTGGGAATTGGCCTCGTTTCGGAAGACGGCGAACTCGCGCTCGCGTCTTTCGGCGCCATCATGCTCTCGGTAGTGGGCATCGGCATGGGCACCAAGTTGGCGAATTGGCTTGGCCCGGACCATCCGCACTTGATCGGGCGGCTGTTGGTGTTGGCCTTCGCGGCGCCCGCGGCTCTGCTGGTCTATGGCGTGGTCGGTCAAGAACGTGTGGGCGACCTGGGCCTCGGCGCGGATCGACTTCACTTGCCGCTGCTCGCGACGTTTGCGCTGTTCAACTGGCGCGAGCGCATTCGCAACGGTTTGCGCGGTGAGTTCAGCATTTGGACCGCCGTCTGGACCGGTTTTCTGGCTTTCGTCGGGACCTGCATTCTGCTGGAGACCTTGGGCATCAGCGGAGACTATGAAAAAGCAGCTGGCTGGCTGGGTGGCATCGCCGGATGCATCACTTTGTCGCTGCAAGCGTTCTCCTGGGCCATGATTCGCAATCCGAAGCTGCCGACCGCCATGGAAGAAGCGCTCACTGGTGAGCTCGGCGTCACGGCACGCGCGACATTGGAACAATTCGAGGTCTCTGAACAGGCTCGGCGCTCCGGCTCGGCGGATCGAGCACATGCCGGCGCG
>JADFJZ010000428.1 GCA_022565195.1 Planctomycetota bacterium
CCTGTACGATCCGAGCACCCGTGAATTGTTCAGCAAAGTGGCGACGGGTGTGGAGGACATCCGCTTCCCCGCGAACACGGGCATCGCCGGCGAAGCGGCCCAGACCCGCAAGACGATCCACGTGCCCGACGCATACAGCGACCCCCGCTTCAATCCCGCGGTGGATCGGGCCACCGGTTTCAAGACGCGCAATATGCTCACTCTGTCGATGGTGGGCTATGACGGTCGATTGGTGGGCGTGCTCCAGCTTCTCAACAAGAGGCGCGATTGCTTTACCACGGATGATGAACGGCTGGCCGAGATGCTGAGCGCGCTCGCCGGCGTGGCGATCCAGCGCCAGTTCCTCATGCAGGAGTATGCCGAGAAGCAGAAGCTGGAACGGGATCTCGATCTGGCCCGCCAAATTCAAAGGGGCTACCTGCCGCACGAGAATCCGCGCGTGCCGGGTTTCGAGATTGCCGGCTGGAACAAGCCCGCGGATCAAACGGGCGGCGATGCTTTTGATTTCATACCCACGGACGACGGTCGATTGGGCTTGCTGATCGCCGATGCCACCGGGCACGGCGTGGGCCCCGCGCTGATGGTCGCGGAATGCCGCGCTTTGCTCCGCGGGCTGGCGAGCATCACGGTTGATTTGACGCAAATCATGGCCAAAGCCAACGAAGTGCTCGTGGAGGACTTGCAGGAGGGTCGCTTTGTGACGGTCTGCCTGGCCTTTCTGAATTCCGAGACCTCGACGATCAGCCACTTGAGCGCGGGCCACGCCCCGTTGATTCACTATGTCGCCGCCGATGACTGCTTCGTGGAGCTGCCTGCGGCGACCTTGCCCCTCGGCATCACGGAGAACTTGCCGACTGGGCTCGCTCCCGACATTGTGCTGGATCCGGGGGATCTGTTCATCTTGATCACGGACGGTTTTTTCGAGTGGATTCGAGCGGGCGGAGAGCAGTTTGGAATGAAGCGCCTCTACGACGTCATCCGCAGCAACCGCCAGTCGCCCTGTTCCGAGATTATCGAGCGGTTGCACCGCGCGGTCGTTGAATTCGGGCAAGGCGCGCCGCAAGAGGATGATTTGACCGCGATCATAGTCAAAAGACTCTAGCCCGGATATTGCACCGCGGAGCACTCAGCGCGGCCTTCGACCGCAACCGAAGCCGCCAGTAGCGACCTACAATTAGCTCAACCGAATTTCTAGCCACAAAGGCACCAAGACACCAAGAAAAGCAAATGAAATAACTTCTTTTATCTTCGTGTCTTTGTGTCTTCGTGGCAAAATTGATGTGAGAAATCCGCGCGGCGCGCAAAGAAATCGACCGTTTGCAATGCGGAGTGTGTCTCGAACGCGCCCAGCAGGTCGTCCTGAAGTGACATAGGATTCTCCCGGAAGAATGATCCGACCGTGGCCCGGCAGGCCATTGTACCCGCTGGCGGGGCGCTGGCCGAGTCATGCCTGCTTGTTTCAAGGGTGCCGGATTACGGCGCGCCCCAGCCGGAGCCGACCCAGGGCATCTCCAGATCGGCGTCGATTCGCAGCCGCAGGCTGAGCTGCGCCGCATGATGCTGGATGTGTCGGATGGTGAGGACATACAGCTCGGCCCGTGAGAAATCTCGCCGTGGAAATCCCGCCGGGCCGCTCAGCGAATCGGCCGTTTCGGAGACGATGACATCCGACGCTTTCTGCCGACAGTGAGCCAGGTATTTCTTGATCGATGCTCGATCGTAAAGCGTGACCGGCTCGCGGTACTCAAGCTGCTCGTAGTCGCCGAAGAACTCCGGGTTGTCGCGATGGAACGACTGCCCGCGCAGGGCCTCCTCGTTGGGTCCGAGATAATAGTCCGCAAAGAACAGAGCGTGAAACGCGACCTGGCTGAAAGTTTGTTTCCCGATTCGCGCGTCCCAGACGGTTTCGGGGCACCGCTCAATGCAGGTGTTCAGCGTACACAATGCCGCCTCGAACTGATTCGCGATAAGTTCTTTGAACGTGTCGAGCATAAGCCGTGCCCTTTCATTGGTGCGTGCTGGGACAGTAGCATAGATAATCGGGACGATCGCCATCCGTCAAGCCCCGGCAACGACGATAGGGCCACCGAAGTTCAGATCGTCGGGGTCCATTGCAGAGGAGCGAAGCCCGCTCAAATGTCTGTTCCCAAGGCGTGAATGATTGCTCCGGCAGCAGTTCAGATATAAGGTACAGCCAGGACGAACGTCTTGCGTGGCACGGGTAACATGGTCTTGAAATCACTAGTTGCGCTTCAGAAACAGATCATCACATCCCTTTTTTCGGACGATGAGCTCCTTGAACATCTTGTGCTCAAGGGCGGGAACGCCGTTGATCTCGTGCATGGTGTGGCGCAGAGAGCATCACTTGACC